>CATLVA010000080.1 GCA_950060715.1 uncultured Oligoflexia bacterium
TCGAGGGTTCGAATCCCTTGTCCTCCGCCATTTTTTTGATATTCCATCATCACGCTTTCTCTATCTTGAACTTTACAATTATACGATCTTCAGTTAGTTTATTCGTCGGTAGCTCGCGATTGTATTGCTCGGAATCCGCCAGGCCCGGAAGGGAGCAACGGTACAAGTATTTACTTTGTGTGGGCTGCCACTTTTGTTATACTTTTCAAATGCGACAAATCCTTTTATTTATAATCTTTTTTATAGCTACTGTTGCTATTAATCATGATGTCGTTTTTCAAGATCCAATTTTAAACTATGATGACAAGTCTTTGCTTTATCCAATAGAAACAATTGGTGGGGTAAAAGAATATTTCCAAGAAATTATAAGCTCGGAAGCAATTAAAGATTTGCAACCAGTTAGAGATTTAACTTTTTTATTTAACATTAAAATTCACGAGACATTCGGTCATTCGCTCTTCCATGCTGTTAACGCTCTTATTTCAACCGGAATTGTGTTCATGTGCTTTAAAATTCTTTTATTATTGGGCATCTGTTTTAGAGGAGCCTATCTTTGGTCTTTTCTCATTTTAACCCATCCGCTAATGGTAAGTTCAGTTGGTTGGATATCTGCGAGAAAACATTCGCTGGCTGTTTTTTTCTTATTATTCTTTTTCTATGAGCTATTAAAAAAGAATGAGCTTAATTTAAAAAGTGCTATCTTCTACTCGTTATCAATTCTAAGTCATCCTATAACGGCTCCAGTACCATTTCTATTGATCACTCTTCGTCGTTTTCGAGATTTAAAATTTCTATACATTCTCCTGCCATTTTCAATTATTTTTTCTGCTAATTTCTATAAATCATTTGCTATGGGCTTGAATAATACAAAGTTTATTGAAAAAGGTATTTTTGACATTCTTTCTAGTGCAGTACTGAGTTTTGGACGTTCTTACCAATTGATCTTATTTCCCATGCATCAAGCAATATCCTATTTTGAGGGATCAATTTTGAACCTTATGGGAATTTTAGCGTTCGTAGTCTTTCAATATATAAGCTTTAAGCTTGTTGGATTTAAAAAGTTTTGTTTCTTTTTTACTGCCCAAATTTTATGTTGGGTGTTAACAGCGCCTTATTTTGTAAATGATACTTATCTATATTCAATGATGATTACTATCTTTGTCGGAATAGCTTACTACACAAAAAAGAAGCCTGCGAAAAAAAGAGATTTTATTATAATTTCCATCATTATTATTTTTAGTTTGAAGTCAGTGTCTTATGCCTCAAAGTGGAGATCAGATAAAGAGATATTTCTGCATTCAATGACGAGTGAAAATCACCCAGCATTGGGACTTTACGTAGCTTCGGCAATGAAAGCTGATCAACAAGCAGCCTTCCTGTTCCTTAGTGAATCCCTTCAGGGGGTAAACGAGCTTAAGCCAGCAAATGAGCAGTTAGCAGCATCACTTCTACTTAGACTGGATCAGATAAATGAATCAGAGCGAGTACAGGTTTTAGAAAAATATCTAATAGACAAACAACTGATTCATTTTACCACCGGTTTAATTTGGCTATTGGGGAGAGAGGGAGATCGTGAGAAAGCTATGCCTCATTTGAAAGCAGCAAACGCATCTGGACCTTACCGTGGGCCAATAAGCAAAAGCTTGCTGTTATGGTGTGTTAAAAACGATAAAAAGCTTTGCGTTGACCTTGGTTATTAATATTCTTACAAATCCTTAAATACCTAATTGCGAATTGACATAGATTGACACGTACTTTAATTTGCACCTAGCAGAGAGAGAAATTAAAGGATTAAGCATTGAGTTATCAAGTTCTTGCACGGAAGTGGAGACCTAAGCGATTTTCAGAGGTGATCGGACAAGATCACATAACGCGCACCCTAAAAAATTCAGTTAAAACGGGAAAGATTGCTCACGCCTATTTATTAACGGGAACTCGTGGGGTTGGTAAAACGACCATCGCAAGAATCTTTGCTAAAGCTATCCGTTGCCTAGATAGACAAGAAGAAATGGAGCCATGCCTAAAATGTTCAGCTTGTCTTGAAGTGGATAAGGCGCAATCAATTGATTACATCGAGATTGACGGAGCTTCTAATAACAGCGTTGAGGATGTGCGTGATTTGATTGAGAACGTTCAATATCTACCAACCAGTGGTAAGTATAAAGTTTATGTTGTTGATGAAGTTCACATGCTTACGGTTAATGCCTTTAATGCGCTTTTAAAAACTCTTGAAGAGCCGCCTGAGCATGTTGTTTTTATTTTTGCGACAACTGATCCTCAAAAATTATTAGGAACAGTACTTTCTCGTTGTCAGCGTTTGGATTTTAAAAACGTACCAATTCAAATAATTAAGAATCATCTTTTAAATATTACTAAGAAAGAAGCCGTAGATTTAGAGAGTGAAAAAATTGTTGAACTAATTGCAAAATACGCAAGAGGTTCTGTTCGTGACTCTCTTTCAATCTTGGACCAAGTCATAAGTTTAACTCTGGGTAATAAGATAACCGAAAAAGAAATGAATGCCGCTCTGGGGTTAGTTAGTAATGAGTCACTTAACAAAATTGTTACCAATATCCTTTCGAAGAATAAGGAGTATGTTGGGCGAGCTTTCTCAGAGGCATTAGAACAGAATGTTGATTTAAAAGTCATTTCACAGCAAATACTTGAAGAATTTTATAATCTAGTTAATTCGATTGATAACCAAGGGAATATCGTTTCTAGCGACTACTCTGAGGAAGACCTTTCAAGAGTTTCTCTTGTAGAAGTGGTTTGGCTGTATGAATCTCTTGTTAAAGATTTTGAGTGGGCATTAAAGTCAATGCAACCAGAGCAAAGTTTAGGTTTTGTCCTGGCTAAAACCACATTGCGTGATCAAATACTTGGCAATTCCAACGCACCGATAATCGTAAAAAAAAAGTCTAGCGTCGACGTAGAGCCGATCGAAGAAAATTCTAGTTCTGCGCCAGCAGCAATTGAAGAAGTCTCTGAAGAAACCCTTGAAAAAGTTGCAGAAGCTCAAACCGAAGAGCCTGCCATGGAAGAGCCAGTCAATGAGGGGCCAACGTTTTCAGGACCTAAGTCGTGGGATGGCTTTTTAAAATATCTAGGAGAGGAGAATCGGGCCCTTTCTTTAAATATTGAACGAGGCAATATTATTTCACCAGAAACTTTTGGCGCTGGGGGAAATAGAGTTGAGATTGCATTTGAGCAAGGTTCTAAAATTTTTCTAGATGTACTGCAAGAGGGTGATAATAGAATCAAGTTAATTGAACTTTTAAAAAACTATCTTGAGCTTGATCAAGTCCATTTGGAGTTTCGAGTTTTAACTGAAGCAGACAGTGAACAATCGAATTTTAAAAGTGCAGTTCAAATTGAAGAAGATAGAATTGCACAAGAGATAGAACAAAAGAGACAAGATATTTTAAATAATAAATTTGTTAAAGATGCTGAAAAGATCTTTAACGCTAAAGTTGATAAAATAGTTTTAAGCGAGGAAGGTTAAACTTATGGCAAACATGGGTAAATTAATGAAACAAGCTCAACAAATGCAGGCAAAGATGGCGACACTTCAAAAAGAGCTTGAAGTTCGTGAGTTTGAAAGTAGTGCAGGTGGAGGAATGGTTACCGTAAAAGTTAATGGTAAGCAGGAATTAATGGAGCTAAAAATTAATCCAGAATGTGTTGATCCTGAAGATGTAGAAGTACTAGAAGATATGGTAAAAGCTGCGATTAATCAGGCGATGAAGGAATCATCCGAGACTGTTTCCGGTGCCATGAGTAAGATTACTGGTGGCCTGAATATTCCTGGACTATTTTAATTCATGAAATTACCTGAATCAATTAACCAAGCAGTAGAATCATTTGCGAAACTCCCGGGCGTTGGACGGAAAACGGCTTTGCGTCAAATTATGTCCATGGTTAATTGGACTCCAGGTGATCTTGAGCAGTTTTCGCACTCCATTAATAATCTAACAAAAATTAAAAAATGTCAGGAATGTGGCCTTTACAGCGACAATGAAATTTGCGATATCTGTGCCAACGAAACTAGAAGAGATGCTGCAATTATTTGTGTGGTTGAAAATATCAGTGACTTAATTGCCATTGAAAAAAGTGAAGGTTTTGGCGGGATGTATCATGTATTAGGTGGGGTACTAAATCCTTTAATGGGAATTGGACCTAAACAGCTAAAAATTGAAAAGCTCGCAGAGAGAGTAAATAAATATAATGTTACTAATTTAATTCTTGCTATTAACCCCTCTGTTGAAGGCGATGCAACTTGTTCTTACATCAAGCAACTGCTACAAGGGGTCCACATAGAGAGAATTGGTTTTGGAATACCAATGGGCGGATCACTAGAGCATCTAGACCCTCTCACCATTTCCAAAGCAATGGAGAATAGGAAGCAGATTTAATGAATCTAAATTCCCACATCAAAGATTTCTTTTTCGAGAACGAGTACGACAGACTCGCGGAAGATATTTCTATTATTAGAAAGGACGGTATACCTGTTTTTTCTAATCGTAATCAATCGAGTGTCACTATCGGTGCATTGATTAGTGGTTTATGGCAGGCATCGGAGTCCCTCTCTAAGCAAGTAACTGAAAAAGAAAGATTTAAAGACTATCGACTTGCATTTGATTCTTCTGATCAAGGTGTTTATGTTCTGCCGGTTTTTATCTTTGATGAATTATATTTCTTAAGTGCTATCTACAATAAAGAGCGCAATCCTGGAAAATTGAAAAGCCAACTTAGACTAATTAAATCGAGTCTTGAAATTTATATGAGTGGCTTTAAAAAGAACAAAAGTGAGTCAAGAGAAGGCTATCTTTTTGAAGACATCACTGATGAAGAAATCGATAGCATGTTTAAAGTGAGTGGAATCTAATGTCGTTCGTTAATTATCATACCAAAGAAGTGAATTGTAAGATTGTCTATTATGGACCGGGACTTGGTGGTAAGACGACTAATATTCAACATGTTTACAAGAGAACAGCTGGTAATAATAAAGGAAAAATGGTCACTCTTAATACTGAAAATGAGAGAACTTTGTTTTTTGATTTTCTTCCTTTAGACCTAGCTGAAATTCGCGGCTTTAAAACGCGTATGCATTTATATACTGTTCCTGGGCAAGTGATTTACGAAGCATCTAGAAAGTTAATCCTACGTGGAGTTGACGGGGTTGTATTTGTAGCAGATTCCCAGGTTGATAAAATGGAAGCAAATCTTGAAAGTTTTCAAGGCTTAAAAAATAACCTCAAAGAGCAAGGCTATGATTTAGAAAGAGTTCCTATTGTTATGCAATGGAACAAAAGAGATCTTCCTAATATTGCCTCAGTTCAAGAGTTAGAAAAAAAACTTAACGAATACGATTTCCCTTCTTTTGAAGCCTGCGCTTTAAAAGGGGAGGGTGTTTTCGAAACGTTAAAATCGATAAGTAAGTATGTACTACTTAATATCAAAGGTGGACTTTAAAAGGAGCCCTCATGACACTAAAGAAGAGAGAACTAGACACACTAACTGAAAAAATTAATTCTGAAAGAGACAGAATTTTAAAAAGCTTTTCAGAAGAAGATCTTGAAAAATACCATATCAGTGCAGACGATAAAATGGATGAAGTAGATCAAGCTTCAACAGAATACGAAAGAGCCAAAATGCTTAGATTCAGAAATAGAGATCTTTTTTATGTAAAGAAACTACAAAAGGCACTAAAGAAAATTGCAGCGGAAGATTATGGAACTTGTGAAGAATGTGGTGAAGGGATTAAGTTTGAAAGACTTATGGCCAGACCGACAGCTGAACTTTGTATTTCTTGTAAAGATGAAGCTGAAAGAGAAGAGCTTGGAAGTTTTATTGGCCGCCAATCGAAGTCTTTAGGTAAAACAGTTACTCTTAATCCTGCGAGATAAATATGAGTCAAATCGCGATAATTGGTGGAAGTGGTGTTTATAACCTAAGCTCGGCTAAAATAGTTGAGGAACAGGAAGTTGAAACACCTTTTGGAAAGCCAAGCTCCAAGATAAAGAAGATTGATCTTAATGGTGATCAATTTTATTTTCTTCCTCGTCACGGTGAAGGTCATTATATTAATCCTTCAGATGTAAATTATCGCGCCAATTTATACGCTCTTAAATCTTTGGGCGTAAAATATATCCTTTCGATTTCCGCAGTAGGTTCTTTAAAAGAAGAATATGCTCCTAATGATTTTGTGCTAGTTGATCAGTTTATTGATTGGACCAAAGGTAAAAGAGCGAGAAGCTTTTTCGAGGATGGTGTTGTTGGGCATGTTTCAGTGGCTTACCCTGTTGAGAATGCTCTTCAGCAAAGAATGGCGGAAGTATTGAAAGACGTTGATGTTAAAACACATGTCAACGGTACTTATATTTGTATTGAGGGTCCTCAGTTTTCAAGTAGGGCCGAGTCAGAGCTATATCGCTCTTTTGGTTGCGATGTCATAGGTATGACAAATGTTCCAGAGTCTTATTTAGCTAAAGAAGCTGGTATGGCCTATGCAACAGTTGCAATGGTGACTGACTATGATTGCTGGAAAGAAGAGCATTGTACCCTCGAAGAAATCATGAAAGTTATGGCAAAAAACTACGATGCTGCTCAAGCATTTGTATCAAAAATAATTCCTAGCCTAACGAAAGATCCTGTTTCTTTTGCTCCTGAAAATGAGTTTGCTGTGGTAACAAAACCTGAGCTTATCTCTGCCAAGAATAAAGAGATCATTGAGGTCTTAACTCGTAAATGACTACTTATACTGAACATTATTCCGTTCTTTTACCCGA
>CATLVA010000081.1 GCA_950060715.1 uncultured Oligoflexia bacterium
CTCGATCCTCTCCTCTTTAGATGCATCAGGTTTTTCTGCAAGGTGAGAATAAATATTCTCTGTCATGATTATCCCCATATCAACCATAGAGCCAATGGCAATAACAAGACCTGATAAGCTCATAACATTTGAATCAATGCCTAAGAACTTCATTAATATAAAACTAATCCCAACTCCAAAAGGCAAAGTAAGGGAGACTAAGATTGATGATTTGAAGTGAAGTAAAAAAAGTAAAATCACAATCACTGTTATTATAATTTCCTGACTTAATGCCGAATAAACTGTTCCAATAGTTCTTTCAATAACTTCTGTTCTATCGTAGAAAGGCACTAAGCGAACTCCCTTTGGAAGTCCTTGCTCTACTACTTTTAATCGATCCTTAACATTATCTATAACTTCTTTTGGATTTTCAAAGGTTTTATCTAAGGTATCTACTTCTACTTCTTTTAATGGCTCAGCTTTTGACTTCGCCATCGCCACTTCACCTTCAACAGTAATCAGAGAAGTTGTTTTATTTTTTGGATTAAAAATTGATTGAAATTTAGTCCCTCTAACACCAAGAACAGCATTCGGAGTTTTAACAATCAGTTTTGTCTTTGTTTTTAATTTTATGTTCTTATCAACTTGAGCTTTAACAATTCCGTTTAATAATTTAACTACACTAGCTTTTTCTTTTGGAAGTTTTGATATGACGGCCATACTTTTTGGAGCCACATTCATAGTTGAATGATCACTAAACTTCAATCGAACAAAGCTTTTGTCCTTAGTTACAATTGAAGTGTCCTCAACTAAAAGGTCACCTTTTTTAACTGCAGAAGCTTGCATTTCACCAGGAGAAAGTTTGGTTACATCACCTTTTACCAAGAGAACTTTCGCTGTAAGTGCAGCCTGACTAGCATTACAAATGGCCATCGTGAGCCCTACTACAACAATTGCCTTCAAAGTTTATTCTCCCTTTTTAACGGTAATCAAAGATAAATTTTCCAAACTATTTTTTTGTAATAAATCGAGGACCTTTACTAAACGATCATACTTAACTGAGCCATCTACACGTAAGTTAATCAGCGTTTTCTTTTCCACACCTTCAACTTTTCCTGCCAATTCTTCCATACTGAGTTTTTCACCTTCATATGCTATTGAATCTTCAGCTAACTCGATCGTAATATAAGTTTTTTCTACTGATTCAGACTTACCAGTCTCGGACTTGGGTAAGTTTAAAAGAAGGGCCAATTCGTCCTTTTTAAAAACAGAAGACACCATAAAAAAGATTAGAAGTAGAAAAACTACATCGATTAAAGGCGTGAGCTCTGGAGTAATTTGTTCTCTTCTACTCTTTCTTGCCATAAATATCTTTCACTAATTTTTTTTCTAGATGAATCTCAAAATCGTCTAGAGCTCCAACCAAGTAATTATAACCGACAAAATGAGGGATCGCGACAATCAATCCACCAACAGTAGTTAGAAGCGCCATAGCTATTCCTCCTGCAAACATTGAAGGGTTACTTAAGCCTGCATCAGAGATGACCTGGAAAGCAGATAAAATCCCGATTACGGTTCCGAGTAGCCCTAATAAAGGAGCAATACTTGCGATGATTTTTATTGTATTTAAACCAGATTCTAATTTATGAACCGTGATTTGGACTTCATCCTTAAGAATATTAAGTGCTACATCAGAATCATCTAAATTAACTAAAGACTTTAACCTATTTTTTAAATCTTCAACTGTCTGATCAAAATTCTTTTTAGCATCAAATAAACTAAAAGTTTTCCAAAACAACAAAGCAAAACCAATAATATTTAAAGTCAGCAGCACATACATTATCGGGCCGCCTTGCTCGATATACTCAAATAAACGCATTATTTACCCCTTATTCTATGAGAATTATAAGTATTAAGAGATTGAATTGTAAACGAAGAGAAACCTGACTATTTCACTCTTTTCATTTGGATATATTTATATAGGCGTTTTAGAAGATAAATAAGAACCAGAGCTCCGATAACTGCAACTAAAATCAACTTAAACTCTCTGAGCTTTGCCAAGATAACTTCACCATAAAACGCTACGGCAATAACCTGAGTTGGGACAGAAATCAAAGCTGCTATTCCATCTACCAGTAAGAACTGCCAGAGGGGAATTCCCATAAGACCGCAGCTCATGTGACCAGGAAAACGAATACCAGGTGTAAAACGAAAAAGTCCGCAGGCCCAGTAGCTATATTTATTGAAGATTTTATTGATTTTATTGAAGCGCTCTTGCCCTATATTATTATTGAAAAACTTAGTCCGAATAATTTTTTGCCCGAAGTATTTTCCTAAAAAATAAATAAACAGATCACTTCCCAATACGGCCACGTAACACACGATAGATAAAACAACTAAGTTCACTCCCACTGCATCACTGCTGGGAGGTGGGAAGTCAGCAGGATTTCTTGCCATATAAGCTACTAAGCCGGCACTAACGAGAGTCATCTCTTCAGGAATAGGGAGACCAAACGAGCTCGCCGTCATAAAAGCTACAATAAATGTATAAACCAAATAAGGTTGATAGGCATACTGAGCAAAAAAATCAATTATTGCAACTTCGTTCATTAACTCTCCAAGCTGGACAATTCAATATATCAAAGACAGTATTTTATTTGTATAAAAAAATAGGATTTTTTGAATGCATAAAATTTTAATCGTTGATGATGAAGAAGATATACTAGATACCCTCGAAGGTCTAATCGAGCATAAGCTCTCTGCATGCGATATTACAAAAGCGACTAACGGTCTTGATGGCTTTATCCAATGTCAGAAAACTAAATTTGATTTGATCATCTCAGACCACAAGATGCCATTTATGACCGGTGCTGCATTTATTATTGCGCTTAGAACACGCGAGACGCAGAATCCGGACACTCCAGTCATTGTACTCTCTGCTCATATTGATGAGGAACTTCGAAAGAAACTCACAGTTCAAAATGTTAGATTTGTCGAGAAGCCATTTACACCCAACGACTTTCTCGACATTATTCGCACATATTTAGTCTGACAGAAGACTTTTAATATTTTGAGAGTGATGAATTCGATATGTAACTGCTATCGTTAAAACCGTTAATATGTATAAAACGATATTTAAGCCAATAACGAATTCGTAGTTGAACACAAATACGCCGTCTAAAAAGATCTGACTCACTGTATAGGCAACTATGGTCCCCATTGTTGTTCCTATCACAAGAGCAACGATACAAGTTAATGAGTACTCAACAAGTGTAATACCAAAAATAGATCTCCCCTCAAAACCCATGATTTTTTGTAAGGCCATTTCATTTTTCTTCTTCAATAGTTGGTTTTGTAGAATCGAATAGAGAACAAAAATACCAACTACGATACAGCACAAACTCATGATTCCTATCGCCCATGCCATCGCCTTAAATAAGGTGAGAATTTTTGTCACAAGTTCAGTAACGTTAATGATTGATATATTGCTGAATTTATCTACTAGCAAATCTTGAATCAAAAGTTGTTTTTCAAAATCAATCTTTTTCACTATGGCCAAAAAAGTTTTCGGAGCAATTTCAAGCACCCCTGGTTGAAACACGATGAAAAAATTTGGCCTAAATGAGGTCCAATTTACTTGGCGAGTATTAACGACTATAGCTTGAACTTCAACACCTAAAACTTCATAAGTAAGCGTGTCCCCTATTTTAACTCCAATTCTTTGAGCGTATCTTTTTTCTAGAGAAACTTCAGCCAATCCCTCGCCTGAATAGACTCCTGAAAACTCTTTTCCCTCAACTAATTTCTCTGACGGGTTAAGACCTTTGGCATAACTAAGATTAACTCCTCTATTGTTGAATCTTCGACTCTGTTCCTCTTCTCTTGTGGTAAAGCCTTCTTTTTTATCTTGCCTCTTTACTTCTTCACCGTTTTTCTTGATAAGCCTTGCTCTAACCATTGGAGTTGGATCGGCCATAGGGATGTCATTATTCTTAGCGAATTCAACCAACTCACCAACTTGCTCATCTTGGATATCAAATAAGAACAACGAAGGCTTAGGCTCTTTTGAGCTTGTTAACTCTTGCTTTAAGCTTTTATCCAGCTGTCCAATGACACTAATAAGAGTAATACCAATTGATAAACTTAATACTAATAGTAATGTCGTGTACCTATTTCTGGAAATTAGCCGAAGCGCATACCCTAACCACAACCCTCCTGGACGAGAGATAGGTTTCCCAATTAGTTTTTTACTAATGCTCTTTAAGATAAAAGGCAGCGCCAATGTTACAATTAAAAAAACAACCAGTAAGGCGACAAAGAAAACTGTCCCTATAATGAGGGAGCGTGCCTGCCAAACCGAAAGTCCCCATAAGAACACTGCACCTGGCACGTATAAAAGAATATTTGGTTTTGTTCGAAGTTCGGAGCTTAAAAGTGATATCGTTTTTTGTTTTAAAAGCACGATTATAATAGGAAGGCAGGTGAAAAGATTAACAATTAAGCCTAAACAAAGAACAATGATTGATACTTGCCAGGTAAGCCCGTCATTGAATTCACCTTTGTAAAACTCTTTTAAATACTCCATGCCTAGTGGTAATAATAATTTTGCTAGGATTAAGGTCGCCCCGCTGGAGAGAATTCCGACAACCGTGATAACGAGGGCAAAATTTAAAAGAATATTTCCATTGGTCACCCCTAAAGATTTTAAAATCCCGATATGTTTTAGGCGCTCAAAAATATAACTTTGAAATAAATAGAATATCCCAATTGCTGACATCAGGAGGGCCACAACACCAATAAGTCCTAAGAAATCCGAGAGGTATCCAATCACTCGACTTAGCTGTTCACTCGCATTCTCAGGAGTCCTCACATCTATCGCAGGATCTGTGATTATTTTTTCAAGCTCCTCTTTTAATTCTGTTGCTTTCAAAGGGTCTTTTAAATTAAAAAAACGTGACCTCCACGCGACCGTACCAAAGCTAACCAGTTCAGTTTGTTTTAAAAAGTTTTGGCCGACATAAACCTTGGGGGCCAGACTAAAACCACGCATTGATGAAGTCGTGTCCGTTTCTATAATACCTTGAACTTCAAACTGAACCTTACCAATTTTTAAGAGACTTCCATTTTCTAACTTAAACTGATGGGCAACCTCAGGGGATATCCACACATAAGGTTTAGAGTTTAAAGATTCAATTTTCTTTTTATTGACACTACCTAAGGTATCAATTTCAATATTACCTTGCAGAGGGTATTTTCCAGTTATAAACTTCACAAAAAGAAGACGGCTTTTTTCGTTATCAGCTTTTCCCATTGAATAAAGAGAAACTAGTCTAGTGTAGTCCGTTTGATAGCTACTCATAAGCGACATGACTTTTTTCTCTTCGTCGCCTGTGATATCCCGTCTCCCAGAAATGGCAATATCACTTGATAAAAGCTGAGTGGATCTTTGAGATAGAGAGTCTGCAATATTGTCTCTAAAAAGCAGAATAAAAGTAAATCCAATCAACCCAACAATGAGATTTAAAGAGAAGAAAAGCCAATAGCGATAATTATTTTTAAGCTCTCGCCATGCAAGCCTTAAAGCTATCATTGAAGCTCCAAGTGATGGTCTTTAAGTTCATAGATCTTATCGCATTTTGCAGCTAAGTCTTGATCATGTGTTACAAGGATGAGTGTTTGATTGAGTTCTTTAGCTGTTTGAAAAAGAGTCTGCATAACTTTTTCTCCAGTTTCAGGATCAAGGTTTCCTGATGGCTCATCAGCAAGAATGATCTTAGGATTTGTCACATATGCTCTTGCGATCGCCACTCTTTGTTTTTCCCCTCCAGACAATTGGTTTGGAAAATGGTCTTCTCTTTCACTTAGTCCTACAAGCTTTAAAACTTCCTTTGCTTTACCGATTGGATCTTTATCACCCATAACCTCAAGCGGGAGCATAACATTTTCTAAGGCACTGAAAGTCTCTACTAAATGAAAATGTTGAAAGATGATTCCAATATTCTGTGCTCTAAATTTCGTCAGCGCCGACTCATCAAGACTACTAATTGAAGTGTTATCTATAACTACTTCGCCAGTCGTTGGATCATCAAGTCCTCCGAGGAGAGACAAGAAGGTGGATTTTCCACTTCCAGATTTACCGACAATTGCAATAAGACCTTTGCCTTCTAATTCAAAATTCATATCTTTTAGAACTTCAATTTTTTTTGATCCTTGCTGATAGATTTTTGAAACATTTTTAAATTGAATCATAGGAGTTCCTTAATATGTTTATAGACGTTTTGGGCCACGATTTCATGCCCCTTTTCATTAGGGTGTATTCCATCTTCAATATTCAGTTCTGCTTTACCTGCAACTCCCTCAATTAGAAATGGAATGCTGGGAATTTTGTACTTTGAAATTATGTCCTTATACATTTGTCGAAAAGCTTTTCCATACTCTTCCCCGTAATTTGGAGGTACTTGCATTCCCGCGATAACGACTTTAACTTTTTCTTGTTGGCACTTCTCGATAAACTTTTCTAGATTAGCTTTACTCACATCGACCTTAATTCCACGCAAACCATCATTTGCGCCTAAGGCTAGGATGATCATATCTGGCTTACTTCTTAAAAACCACGTCAAGCGACTCATAGCTGATGATGTCGTTGAGCCTGAGATACCACCATTGATCACTTTATAATTATGACCATTTTTTTGAATCATTTTCTCAAGAACTGCCGGATAAGCCTTTTCTTTTGAAAGACCATACCCTTCCGTTATGGAATCACCTATGATGACTAGTTTTTTCGGGGCTTGATCA
>CATLVA010000082.1 GCA_950060715.1 uncultured Oligoflexia bacterium
ATCCGTGTTGTAGAAGTAGATAGCATGAACGATTATTTTAATTATATTACTCCTGTTAATATTTCCAATAATACTTTCTCTAATGACTACGAAAAGCAATTAGAACTTAAGAACACAGACTATAATTTAATTACGAGTCAATATATTGGACTGAGAGGGAACTTAAAGTTTAGGATTGTTGACACTCCGATGAGTGCTGTTATCGGGATGAAAAATAAGCTTGTTAAAAGAACTCTTCTTACTCACCAAGATAATGAGTACTACTTACGTTATGACCAAGGCAAAGAATTTGGTTTTCATGCAGGATTTAATATCTTCGATTTTTTAGTTTCGATACCGTTAGCAGAATATAGCTACACTTCTACAAAACTTAGGTCGCGTGTCGTTAAGTTTAAAGAGGGGACTATTGGTGAAGTCGTCCTCAATTGTATGAAGTTAAATGTAAACTGTGAAGAGGGCTATGATATTAGTCGTAGGCAAACGCGAACTACTTATAGCAATACGAATTTTAATTTCTTTAACCTCTTTGGGACTAATAAAACCAAAGAACAAGTCTTCAGAGAATTTTACGATCTTCTCACTGGAGAAGTTAAGAAAGAAAAATTTTATGTCTACAAGCAAGGCAATTTTCGATATTCAAAATTCTTCGATGAACTTGATGATTATATAAGCACTGCCTATATAGATGATGGTGGAAATATGAATTTGGCCATTGATGTCGATTTTTCAAGACCACAGTCTAAGCGACATCATTTGACTAACTTTCTGAGTGTATATGAGAGCCTACTACCTGAAGATATTGTTCCTTATGAAACAGACCATATAAAATATTACCTAGGACTTTTTATTGGGAAAATTAATATCGTATTTGATAAAAATGCCCTCAAGCGATTCTTTGATGAAAAACTAAAGAATAGACTATGTTTTGAGTACGGAGCTTTTCAACAGATCTCTAATGTTCTGGAAGTTTGTACAGGAAAGATCAAAAATAATTCATTTGCTCGTCAGTACTTATCTTTTAAAGAGGAATACCTAGAGGCGTTTGCTTCTTATAACCAACTCACACAAACTAATATTGAGTTTATGAAATATAAAGATCTGAAAACTATTTCTAAGTTTTTTCTTGATAAAAGATTCAAACACGGGGTGGTAGAGTTTTTGATTTCGATGTCAAAAGATAGTGAGTTTAAAAGAGATGTTCTCTTGCAAACGGAATTAAATGCATTCCCAGGTAATGAAGATACCATAAAAGAGAGTCATTATCTGCAAGGAGATAGGGATCGATTTGAAGTTCTAGACATGGAGATCATTGGTGATAAGCTTTTCGAAACGCTTCATCCTATATTCTATGATCATATTAAGATTAGATCTTAGGCCGCTTTTTTGGAGTTTCTTAGAAGGTCAGCGACCCGTAAAAAGTCCTTGCTCCCAACTGGACAGACTTGTGTCATAAGAGTGATCTTACCTTTATCTAATTGTTTTAAGATTTTTTCTGAAGAGTAAGGGCCATAGGTATTTCCGTTGTCATATATGATAAACATTGTATGAGGAGAGTTGATTTTTATTGATTTTGGAGCAGTATTTTTAGGTTGCATTGTTCTTGTAACGTTACTAAATTTCTTGTCACCTTTTTTCACTCTAGATTTAAATTTAAAAACTCCAATTATATAAAAAACAAATATTGCTGCATAAATACCATAAGAGACTTGTGGTTGATAGACTGAATAACAATGCGCTATTACCAATCCAAAGTAGGGTAGAGCAAGAAAAAGTCCCACGGCAAAGTTGGATACGGAATTAAATTTTCCAAATGCCGGTATGAATCTTGAAAGAGTGACAAATGCCAAAGCTAAGTTACGAAACGCTATAAATATTGATACAAAGGTGAGTAACCTTATAACCCAAATCTTCAAGCTTGCTTTTTCTTCAATAATTTTAAATAGTTGATTTGGAGCGAGATTTCCCACTTCTAAAGGTGCATAAGTTTCTCCATTTTTAGTCGTAAAAGGCTGTATGGTTTTGTTGGAATTCTGAAGACCAATGATACTCATATTTTCTGAAGGAATGACTTCAATTGTGACTCTGATATCTCCAACTTGAGGATTACTTGGGTCTCCATAGTAGATATAATCATTTGTGATTGTTCCTGTTTTTCCGTTAAGAGTGGGAACACTGTTAATCTGATCCGGATTGATTTTTTTTCGATTTTTTAAATTTTTATGATAGCTAGGGGACAAGGTATAGTCTCCTACTCTTAGTTCTCTCGCTATCGTTAATTGACTTCGAATTGGCAGCTCTGGTGGATTGGTATGGCCAGGTTCATTGAAATTTGATGACGAAATTAATTCTTCAGACCATCGTAATTCATAAGTGTATTTTGAACCATGATGACTTCGTTTGTGGTTATTTTCTTCCCACTGATACATCTCAACCGTTCTGTAGAGAGCCAAACTGTTAGTTGTAACCTCATAGAAAAAATCTTGAATAGCGATATCATTTCGAACCGGCCCGTTGAGGTAAACTATTTTTCCATTAAGGTTAGGATCGTGATGATTTAATTTAGCTTCCGTAACACTTGCTATTCCTTCATTAAGGTCTTTAAGTGTCTTGATATGCTCTTTTTCGAATGTCTTTAAAAATACCGTACCTAAAGTGAGAAAGAGACCAGTTGCCATCGTGGCGCGCATGAAATTTCTAAACAAATTTAAAAAACTCTCTTCACTTATTATATCCTTCGTTAGGAAATCGGAAATTTTGGACATTAATTGCTCCTTCGACTTAAGATCTTTTCGGTATTTCCGACCCAAAAGGTTAGTTTCTTTAGTGTGACTTAAGTAAAACTGGATCTATTTGGGCAATATTGAAAACCATAATGGCCCTATGTCATATTGCACCGGTCGGGAATAACATAATTTCAATAACTTGCAGACTATTAAACTTGGCACGAATCCTGCTTATATAAGGGTAAGGCAATTGAAGATATCAAATCTTCAAAAAATCCTACCTTCGATTGGTTATGAATATGATCAATCTCCCAATCAAATCTAAAAATTCTTTGTTTTCAATTGCCTTCTTAAACTAATAAAAGCCCAGGTCTGGGCTTTTTTTTTGGCCAAAATCTCCGATAAGATTAGTATGAGTTTGCGCTTGTCACTTCTTCTCATATTTATGTTTACCCAGTCCTTATTCGCAAAAGATTATGTCATTGGTGACCTCGAGGGTGACTTCACACGCTTTGAAAGATTTTTAATTGAGCACCCGGATGTTTTCGAAAAAGGGCCAAGCGGTTGGCGTGTTATCAACGGGCACAATTTTATATTTATGGGTGATGCAGTAGATAGAGGCGATGGAAGTATTAGGATTGTCAGAACATTGATGGAGCTCAAAAATAATTCTCCCGAAAATACAAAATTAATTTTAGGAAATCGAGATATAAATAAACTTTGGGTTTATCAATTAATAAAAAAATATGATGGTGAACCCATACCTGAATTTTTAAAACAGCCTTATCGAAATTATCTAAACAAATACCATGGATTTGATTTGAAGTTTTCGATCGCTCTTGAAGAACTCCAAGAAATTGTAAGCGATTTAGATAATCCTGTTTTTAGACTTAAAGTAATACTAGAGGGAATGAATGCTGCAGATGCTTTTCAAGGTAGATTCGATGAACTCAAAATACTTTTCCCGGATCAAAGTATTACCAATGATTTTGTTTATAGGCATTTTTTGGATGATTGGAGGAAGGGCGGAGAGTTTTTTGAGTATTTAAAACAAACCCAAGTTGGAGCTATAATCGATAATACTGTGTATGTCCATGGAGCGATTACTCCACATAACTACGGTTTGATTCCAGGGGAGTACGTAAGACAGAGTTCTATGGAGGAATGGATTAAGCGCCTAAATAGTTGGGGACAGAGTGAAATACTGAACTTAGGAGATGATCCTCTAAGGGATGCAAGTATCATTGAGTATCACAAAAAGAGAAATGGAAAAGCTTTTAATAACGAGAGTGTAATGTATGGGCGATACTCTGATTCCAATGGTAATCCTAAGCTTCCTCAAGCAAAGTTTCTTAAAAAATTAAAATCACAGGGGATAAATCGTATCGTTGTTGGTCATACGCCGGTGGGGGAGTATCCGCTTAGTCTTAGGGTAAATAATTTTGAAGTCGTGTTATCGGATGTTTCGTATTCGACAATCTCCAAGCTTCCATTGATAGAAGTGACTAAAGATAAAGTATATATGGAAACACGATTAAAGACGGGAGAGGTTCTAAAAGCATCTACAAAAATAGAAAATCATATACTACCTACAGGCTATAGGTTGAGAAATGATATGAGAGTGGTGGGGAAAGTAGCAGATACTGATCTGTACCATGTAATGAGAATAATTAGCCGTGGTGGAGGATTCTCATCTCATTATACAAATATGACTGTTGATGAAATATTTGAAGTAGGGTTAAAAGTAGATCTAGACTCCGGTTTACGTAACTGTGAAATGTATTTTATTCAGCGTTAATTATTTGAGATTATAAACTTTATAAATATTGTCTTGTAGAATGCTTTGCTCAATCCAATAAATCCCATTTTCTAAAATAACATGTTTTGCATCAGTGTGAGTTCTGGGTCCCCAAGAGTTCAATATGCCGTAATACTGCTTACCATTAACAACCTTTCTTCCAGTAATGACAGAAGCATGGTAGAGGCAATCTTCATGATAGTTTTTAGAAAAGTCATATTCCTGCATTTCCAGAATATCTATAGGAAAGTCTCTGTTCTTTATATAGGGCTTCTCATAGTCACTCCTAAGGATCTCAGCGCAAAAAGCAATACCAGCTGGTTGGCCATTGCTTATTACTTTATCAATTCTTGCTATAAACTCTTTGGGCTCTCTTAAGCGCATTCTCTTGGAGTTATCTTCATCAACTTCTTTGTAAGCAAATCTTTCACATTGAGGAATTTTTTCTTGAGAAACATAAATCCACTCATTACGACCCCTGCACTTTTCTTCTAAATAGTTGGTAAAGAGCCGGTATGAGAAGTCTTTATTGCGTCTAATTATATTTCTCATATCAACAATGAATGGATTAACCTCTCCAAGAGAATACTGATCGAGAGTTTCTGTTAGGGCAGTTTTACAAGCTTGGTCTTTGAAAAAACGCGACGATCTTCTCTTTAGTCTGCTCGAAAGACGCTTTCTCGCACCTTCAAATTCCGTTTCATCGTCACCAAGGATATCAGCAAGTAATTCTAAAGTAGCTTGATCCTCGCAGCTGCCGTTATTTTTAAAATTCTCAATTTGGTCACATGTTCTTCCATGGATAGTGATGAATTTCTCTCGATCGTGATAACTTGTAGCGAGTAGTGATTCGGGGGAAAGTTTTATTGATTCAGGCAGTACCCCGTTTTTATGAAAGTAGGCATTAAGCATATGGTATGCGGAGTGAGCATAGCAGTTCCGATCTTCTTTTTGATTCGTAACTACGGCATTCTTCATAGTTGTCTCTAGAAGATCAATATTGGTTTTTTGTTCACTGGCTTTCGCTAGAGGGTAAAATACGATAGCTAAAAGGTATAAAAGTCTCATGAAGTTGACCAAAATTCTCAGTTCCTTTTTCGACACTATTTCCAGTTAACATATCGGCTTAGATACCAAAAAATGAACAAACAAGTTTTTTTATTTAAATGTTAGGCCGAACATTAATGAGGCATCATAAGTTTTTATGTCTTCCGGTGGTCGTTGATCATATACATTTTGATACTCAACAACTAAGGCCATTGATTTTGTGATATTTTGAGAAATCCCAGCATTGAATGTTGTTCTCGTATCATTTCCACGGGCCATAGAAGGCTGTACGTATAAAATCGTCGAAAACTCAAATCCTGATTCTGTTTTTTCGGAGTGAGATAAATAGATATTTCCTCGTAATCCGTTTTCTTCTGGACGATCAATTATCGATTCTTCTTCATGAAAAGCTCCAACTCCGAAATTGAAGTATTTATTTGAAAAACGATAACCCAGCCCCGCTAAATTTCTTGAGGTTAGTGCTTGAAATTTATTGTATTGATGTTGAATATAGGTTTCTAGAAAATGTGGGCGAACAATTTCTCTTGTATAACGGAGATGAATAGAGCCATCGTCGGTATCTTTCTCACCAAAACTTTCCCCATACCTGATATTACCGGTCAGGATGTACTCATGAATACCATCTAAGTATGAATTTAGAGTGGAAGCTGAACCTAATATCTTCTCTGTGTTCCCAGCTTGCTGGTTAAAAAGAATTTTTCCACTGGTATTTAATCCTGGCTTGGAATTTTTTCGTAAACTCTCAATATTGATGAAAGAGTAGGTGTTAAAAGATAGAAGTATTGTTAGCAGGGCTAATATTTTCATGGAGATAAGTTTAGCTCAGACTTTATAAAAGGTGAAGGATTGTTAAAGGAGATTAATTGGTTTCAACCATTTCGCGATCCCTCTAATATCTTTTCTGAGCAATCTTTAGCACCATGAAGCACAGAAATATCGCCAGTTGTTTCAAGAATAACGGCTTTAACCTCCGAGTAATCTAGTACATTGGCTTCTCTAAGTTTGGCAACTAGGTCATCTTTACAAACTCTAGAGCTACTTAGTGCCTCATGAAATATCTCTCCATTTCTCATAAGGATCACTGGTTGGTTTTCTATAACGGTTTTAAATAGAGGAGATGTTTTTCTTAATCTAGCAATCACTACTTGGAGAAAAAATAATGATGCCACTGCAGTCA
>CATLVA010000083.1 GCA_950060715.1 uncultured Oligoflexia bacterium
CCCAATGGAAGACGGCGGTTGTGTCGAATTCACATACAAGTTTTAATCGTTTTGCTTCAAACAAATATCTTCAATCTTGTTAGCTTCATCAAATACTTTTGTTTTGTGGTTAAAATTGAATTGTGAATTCCATTCAAAACATTTTATAGGTTCAGCGAAGTTTAAGTCACTTGGTTTAGAAACGAGAGGAATGTCGTTCGTTTTATAAAGACATGTCTTGAACTGTAAACTGACGTTTTTCGCTTCGTTATTCTCATAAAACGCCTGAGCTGGCCTGTCTGTCACATAAACTTCAGGAAAATCTGGCGTACGCTCCAAAAGATAAACTTGCTCGTCATAATTGGTAAAGACTCCTGGAGTAGGACTCCAGCGATAGGCTCCAAACCTGTCTACTTCGGGGTTGAAACTATTATATAAAGGATCAAGATCGATTGAGTCGATCACCCATTCGGGATGTAAGAAAAGCTGATGGCCGTTATAGAATTCCCGGGATATTTTAATTTCTTTTTTAACAACACCTTCTTCATTCACCTTAGAATTGTAAACGCAGCCTCTGATAAATTGAACAACACCATAATCACGAATATTTTTAACACTATTTGTTTCAATTGAAATGAATGCTCTCGTCCCAAATCGCCACACTCCTCCTACTTGAAGTTTATAGTTTTGCGAGGATATCTTGAACTGTTTGAGGCTACAATCTTCGCTCAAGCAAGTGCCTGGTTTGAACACTTGGCTTTCTTCAGGAGAAAGGATCACATTAACTGCATAAGAATTTATAGGAATTAAAATTAATAACGATAATAGTTTTGACATTTTCTCTCTCTTCACGACTAACTCTAAGTTAGCTGTATGAGAGTGAGTCTAGAAAATTTATTTGGCATGAGATAGGGACTATATAATTTTTACAGAAATACAAAAGGAAGCACCCTTAGGTGCTTCCCAATGGGGTTGTTAATCTTCCATTTCTTCAGAAATTTCAGATCTCACATATAAGGCATCCTTCACTTCTTTTACACCTTTGGTGTTAGAAGCAAGCTCAATAGCTTTTTCTTTAGTGTCTTCTGAGTCGACAAATCCAGAAAGGATCACAGTTCCCTTATAAGATTCTACGTCGATTCTACCAGCATTGAGACCAGTCTTCCCAACTAACTTCGTTTTAACTTTTGCTGAAATAGCAGAGTTATCCAAGTACTGAGAAGTTGACTCTTGATGAGGTGTGCTGCTACAAGACATCATCATTGCAGCAAGTGTTCCAATCATTAAAATTTTCATTCTATCTCCTTAATTAATCGATCGCTTCGTCGATTTTACTCTCTAAAGAGTCCATGTAATCTTCCATTTTATCTTTGGTAGATTCCCATTTGTCCTCAGTTGTATCGCCTGCATCTGCAAGATACTCTTTAGCGTCATTTTTCATCTCGACCAGTTTTGCATACTGCTCTTTTAGTTCTTCTTTTGCATCCCCTGATAACTCAGAGATTTTCTCTCCCAGTTTTTCAAGTTTCGCATCAATGACTTCAAGTTTCTTTTCGGTCGCTGCCTTTAACTCTCTATAGTCTTGCTTCAAGGTGTCCCCAGCAAAAACTGATAGAGACATTAAAGATACAGCTAACATCAAAATAATTTTCTTATACATAAACGCCCCCTTTGTCTGCTCATCTACTCTGTTGTGTGTTCGAGAGCATTTGTTACAATCGTGACTTATTATCTACAGCTCTTGCAAAATGAAGCGCAATTGAGATAAAAAATCCAATGATAAATACGAAGAATAGAATTTTAGCGATCCCTGCACTAGCAGCAGCGACTCCACCAAACCCTAAGACTCCAGAAATAAGTGCAATAATAAAAAATAAGACTGACCAGTATAACATAATTACTCCTTCGTTGGTTGTGGTTCAGTTGAACTAACATAACCAGTCTAGAGGATCTTGATCGATAATAATTTCAGGATGCGTTTAGATTATTTGTAACTATTTAAACAATTAAGTTATATTTGCGTATTAAGCTATTGAAACTTTGGGCTTAAGAATTTTTGTAACACTGTCTATCAATACATTAGACTTTACCGGCTTAGTGATATGCATATTAAACCCTGCCTCTTGGGTCTTTTGAACTTCTTCTTTCATCGCGTGTGCTGTCAGAGCTATAATTGGTTTAGTAAAACCATTATTCCTAGATTCAGATAATACTTGAAAGCCATCTTTACCAGGTAGCTGAAGATCTAAAAGCACTACATCAAAGTTATGTTTTTTTATAGACTGAACCGCAGTTTCACCACAATAACAAACTTCTACATCAGCACCAACAAATTCTAGATACATTTTGAAAAGTCTTGCATTTTCTTTGGCGTCTTCCACCACTAAAATTTTATACCCTGCGAGCTGTTTAGAATTCTCTATAACTTGCTCTGCAGCTTGAGGCTCCTCTTTTATAAAGTCGACAAAGTCCTCACCTAATACCTCACCGACTTGAAAACTAGCCTCTATTTTTGTACCAACGCCAGATTTTGTTTCTAATATTTTTACGTCTCCTGACATTTCTCTTGCTAATTTTTTCGATAAAGCGAGTCCTAACCCTGTTCCACCAAATTTACGTGAAACAGAATTCTCACCTTGTTCAAAAGGTTTGAATAGTTTAGGTAACTGCTCTTTGGTGATTCCCACTCCAGTATCTTCGACTAGGAATGAAATAGTCTGACCTTCGCGACAATAAGATACGTGAACGACAACCTTTCCAACCTCTGTAAACTTCAAAGAATTTCCAATCAGATTAATCAGAATTTGCTTCAGTCGCTTAGGATCAATATAAATTTGAGAAGGTGTTGTTTCAGAAACAACAAAACTTAATTCGATATTTTTTTCGACGGCTTTGACTTGCAGTAGGTTCTCTATATCTTCTAAAAATTTTGCTAGTTTTAAATCTCTAAATTCAAAACTTAGCTTACCAGCTTCAATTTTAGAAATATCTAAAACTTCGTCGATAATACCTATAAGATGATTCGCATTCTTGTCGATAATTTGAACAATTTCATCACGCTCTTGTTTTTCAACTTCGTCAGTCTTAAGGATGTCAGCATAACCCAGTATAGCTGTCATTGGGGTTCTTATTTCATGGCTAATATTCGCTAAAAAGTTTGACTTCGATCTACTCGCATTTTCGGCTCTTAATAGAGCATCTGTGATCTTTTCATTTTGTTCTGAAATCGTTCTATATAAAGGTTTAAATATAAACAACCAGACAATTATTATCTGCAAGAAACAGAGTGTAATAAATACAAATCCTACTCGATTCAAGTCTTCCATTGATTTTGTCTGAGCCTCTTTCGCTTTTTGACCTATAAAAATCAAGAGATCGGTCAAACTACCACTCGAGTTATCAGTCATCTGCCTTACATACATTGAGGTATCAGACTTTGATAAATTTTCAAAATTAGTTAGTTTGAATCCAGAGTTTAAATAGCTTTGAGTTTTGTCCTGAATAGCTTTAACATCATACAGATTATCAATCTGTTCGACTTTCCTATTATCGTCGCCAATACCTATATGCAGATATTTATGCACATTGCTTACTTCTGCTTTAATATTGATCAACAAGCTTTTCAGGGCAGACTTTAAACTCGATTTATCATTACGACTTGTTTCAATTTGCTCTGAAATAAGTGATGCCTGGTTGATCAACCTTATTTGCTTCCCAATAGATACATAAATATTCTGTAAGTTTTTTTGCTCGTCGATA
Organism: uncultured Oligoflexia bacterium; assembly: GCA_950060715.1. The sequence continues at coordinate 3,739 of CATLVA010000083.1, forward strand.
ATCTCTTTATATACATTTAAAGAATGCACCGAAACGGAAAAAACGAGAAGACCAGCTATAATTGAATATAGGTAAAATTTTTGTTTAGTCGATTTAATAAGCTCTTTAGATTTCACAGTCACATTAATTTGATAACTCTTTTGCTCGCCAATACCCAGAAAACTTAAGTCATACCTAAAATGTCTATCGAAAGTCTAAGGACTCAAAAATATAACTCAACGCAATATTTAATGTTTTCATATCTACACAAAATATACACCAAGACTAGAGTTCAGTGAGAACCTTTGATCCTAAAATATAATTGTTCATTCAAACAAGGAGTTAGATATGAGCTCAGTATTAGTTAAAAATTGTGTTTTAGATTTCCTAGATAAGGATCTTTTAACCATAGCTGGTTGTAATAAAGAGAAAGAACAACTTCTCATTTCTAAGCTAAGAATGATTGAGCTTGATCTGAAGTTAATTGATACTTCATCTAACAATGAAAATCATATCAATTTTTTCTTAAGCTCATTTAGAAACCATTTCTACAGAAGCCTCAAGCATGTCAGTAAAATGTTTAAAGAATCCGTTGCTATGGATGAACGCAGTAAGAATCTTTTTTACGAAGATATTGAGGATGCACTAGATGCACTGAAAAGTGAAATAAGAACTCTTGCTGAGCTAAAAAACCAAATGATTTCAGTTCAATTCGAAAATTCACTATAACCTAGTTATTTTACCCCACCATGCAAAAATTCACCAAGCCGACTGTAAAGTCGGCTTTCTTATTTTAATTTCTTAATCGTTAACTTCTACATCCTTATGCTCTGTTGCAGTAAACTTTCCATCTGTTGCAAATGCTGGTGATCCAATTTGAGGTTTAGTCGTTGCAGGTCTAATTTGCTCGTGTCTATCACCTTGGCTGTTTGGCAAGTTGTTCGTTGCACATGAGTATGCTCCAAAAAATAATAGTCCTAAAATAATTGCTTTCATAATAGCTCCTTTCTTATTTAAATAATAACTTAGGAGACTTTTAATTTATTCCAATCCTTTTTATTTAAATGTGTAATTTAAGCAACATCTGCTTAAAGACGTTTTTAACGAAATTTGTTATCTTTGTTGGTGAGGAGGAAATTTGAAATATTTATGTTTATTCATTCTTGTTTTACTTCAGGCGATCCAAATTGCAGTAGCAGGTACCAATCAAAAAAATTTTACTGAGTCTGCATATGATGCCGCCAATACTTACCACTTTCAGATTCCATTTTTTGCAGGTCTTGCGTCCCTCCTATTACTTGATGGAGAAGTATCTGATAATGCTTCAAAAAATACACCTCTTTTCGGATCTCAGTCGAATGCTAAGGCTGCAACTGATGGAATGCTCTTAGCGCTATTTCCGGTCATGATGTACACCTCTACATTACCTGCATTGAGAGACCAAACAGAAAGCGAATATTTTTCACCGAGAACCAAATTTCTTCTTACTCAGTCTTCAATTATATTAATCGATTTCTTAACCATACACGCTATCAAATCATCGACTAGAAGAATTAGACCCGACCAATCAGATAATTTGAGTTTCCCATCGGGGCATTCATCTTTGTCATCAGGATTGGCCAGAACAATTTATAATAATATAAAAAACTCTCCTAAAAATGATACAAAGCTTGGAAAAACAATTCAGTATGGTTCATTTATCACAGCTGGTTTAGTTGCTTGGGGAAGAGTAGAAGCAAAAAAGCATCACCTTTCAGACGTCCTACTTGGTAATGCTTTTGGTGCTTATATTTCAGATCTTCTCTACTCGATATATTATAAACATTATAATGTTCAGCCAATTGTTGAGATTGAAAACGCAGATGAAGTTTCACTCAATCTTATTTATCGCTTCTGATTAGTTTGGTTTACTTTCTGGGTTTTCTTAATGTGAGCATAATTTAAACTTGCGACAAACAAACTTCCGCCTACCGTGTTACCCAAAATGGCTGCTATTAATGTACTTGTTGCCGCACCGACACTTGGTTGTCCATTAATCAACATACTACTAAAGAGCTCTGCAGAGCCTACAATAGAGTGATGAAGACCTCCTAAACCAATTATAAATGTCACAATATATATGCTTATTATTTGACCTGAACCTGGCGGTGTAGAATAAACTAACCAACCACCTTGTGCCATAAGCCAACCTGCCAAGATTGCACTCCCAAAGGTCTCACCGAAGCTAAAACTACTAAAATGCATGGCAATTTCTAAAAAACCTGCGCCTGAAGTGATGATTCTATTGGATAGAGAAATCAAAAATGAGGACACAAAAGTACCGATAAGATTACCAATAAGAACAATCGCCCAAACTCGTAATAGTGATTTCACAGTGCTTTTTTTGTCTAGTACGGGATAAACCGCAGTTGCCGTGTGCTCTGTAAACAATTGAGTTCCACTTAGAACACAGACTACAAAGCCTAGCGGGTAAACTAAAGCTAGCGCTAGCCTGTCGTAAATAAATGGCTGGTCTTTAGTAAAAATGAGTGATGCAAGAGAGACACACATGGCGGCAAAACCAAGTATCATGCCTGCAGACATTGATGAAAGAAGCAGAGATATCACAGAACGATGGTGCTGCTCCTCCCCCTCTTTGATGGTATTTTCCAAGATGTCATCCGGGTGCCTAATGGCCTGATCAGACCTTTTCAGAATAACAGGGATAAAGCTTAAATCCTCTTTCTCTCTTGTTCTAGCTCGATTAGTTTTCTCACTGTATTCACTGAGCCTTTTCAAGTTTTTGATGAGGAAAGCCTCATTGTTGATCTCATTCATAAAGACCTCTCTGGTAAATGTTGTCTATTATCTTTTGTGCTTCATCTTCCACTGTTCATGTTTCAGTTGTTCAAGAACAGGTTCGAAAAAGTTATGAGGACGACTTTGCTTTTTTAATGTCGCCATATTTTGATAGATTTGAACTTTCTTTTCGATGCTTTTAATAAAATAAATTGTTCCTCCTACAAGGGAGAG
>CATLVA010000084.1 GCA_950060715.1 uncultured Oligoflexia bacterium
ATAGAGGTACATGATCAGGAAAAATTTATGCAGGCGATTTAGATAAAAAGATTCCGGGATTTAGGGGGTTGACCCGACATCACGAGAATATTCTTCAATTGAGCTGAAATTTTTTATGTTATCAATGAGAATAAAGGCATAACACATAAGGAGAATCTATGAAAAAATTATTAATTGCATCTCTTGTTCTGGGATCAATCTCAGCTTTTGCAAATGAGTCTTTAGTATCAGGAGTCATTGCTGAAGTTGAATGTAGTTCGCGAGCTGGACTTGGAGTCATGGGACTTGAGACGATGGAAGATAATGTAAAAGTAACGACTTATTATAAGGTAGACTCTGATGATTTATGTAGTGCTAGTCAAAAAAGTTTAATGTTCCTAGGATCTACCTCTAAGCTTGCAGCTCTCTCTAGTACAAATACAGGGCTTGTTGGAGCAAGAGACGGCGAAGTTAATTACACTACCTTTAAACTAGAGGGTGATAAAATTGTTGAAATAGTCGCAAACGAATTAGTTTCAGTTAGTGAGTATTACGACGGTCTAGATTCAGAAGAGCGCAGAAACGCGGCAGCGGCTCATAAATGGTACTTTTCAGAAGCTAAGGGCATAGACACTACTAATTGGCCTGATAATTAAAAATTAATATACCGATTGAGATCCATGACCCCAAGTTCGCGGGTCATTGGGTCTTTCGATTTTTGACTAATTTCCCAAAAAATATCCCAAAATTTTGCATTATCTCTTTTGAGTGCATATTGCTCATAAATTGCCTGTAAATCACTTTTGTTTTTCGCTGCTTTCATCTTTGAAGTAAAGTCTTTAAGTTCTTTCTTTTTTACCGTGAGTATTAAGTTAATATAACTAGTAGCGGTTCCTTTGATGATATCTGCTGTGTCGTTTTTTCTGTTTCTTCTGTCATCTTCAAAAAATAGCATCGCCACGTTGTAGTGGTCTTTATTATGGATAAGAGTGTAAACTTCTTCTTCAATCTTGATAATAGTCGCGTCTGGAAGATGTGATACTGCGCTGGCCTTCATTTCTTCTAGTTCGAATACCTTTTGATCTCTATCTTCAAGTTCAGAAACAATCTGGTTTTCTGTATAAAAAGTGCTTTTCAAATAAGTGAGAAATTTTTCTTTTTCTAACTCGTTTTTGGTTTTGATGTGTTTTCCTGCGAACATGTAGTTTTTTGTAAGCTTTTCTTTGGCATCAGAGCCTAGCAGGTCGGTAATTTCCTTTAGAATTGATTCTTCTTTTTCAGGAACCGCTAAATTCCAGGATTTTCTGAGTTTAGTTCTTGAATCCTGAGGGAGAAAGCTTAAAAATAAATCTTCTGAGGCAATTCTTGAGATCTCCATAAAAAGCCTTGAATTTACCTGATGAAGAAGTGGACCAAATACATTGTACCCAGCTGATAGATTGTAATAAATAGATTCGAATACATGGTAATCTAATACCCAGACGGTTTTTGGAATCCTACCGCGAAGTCCTCTGATAATTTGAGCACTATCAAAATGCCTATAAATAGTCAGTGTGGTATTGCTATTATCTTTGTCTGATTTCCAAAGCCATGAGCTATCGATAGCATCAATACTTTTAAATTTTGCGTCTACAGTTTTCCAATAATTCTCTCTGAAATCCACGAGCGGTGCCAAGTCATCCTTGATTGAGCTTGGAAACTTAATGTTTTTTGTCACTTTCTCATAGACTGCCTTATCGTTTACCAATACATCTTTTTTCGGGTCAATAAAGAGCACCCAGAAATGATCATTGATAACATTAACAGCAGTTTGACCGCGACAAACAGGCCCTTTTATAAAGGTCATAGCGTGATAGGCAGAGTTATCAAGAAAAAATTGATAGCGAGCGCTTGCCGGTATTGATTCAAATGTTTTAAATGGATTGCTAGCGTTTCTACCATATGGTGGCATTTCAATAGGTTCTTTATCCCATTTTGCTTGATAAAAATTATCATCCCATTTCTTCATACGTTTTGCACTAAATGGAAACGGAATATGTCTTTTATGCACAATTGTATGAGTAATGGGTCTTAATCGATAGAAAAAGTTTTTTGAAGGTTTATCAAAGGGGTAGGTAGTGGCAAGCTCTTTAATAGTTCCCGTTTTCGTTTCACTTCTAACTAACCTGAAAAAAAGTTCAGGTTCATCTTCAAAATAAATACTGGCCAAAAATAGATGCTCAAAAAGATAGCGACTCGATAGTTTTGCCTTAAGACCATCCCGATTGAAAAAATCTTCCCATTTACCTATTCTCTTATCTAGCGCTTTATCTTCTCGGATAGACTGCTCTAGACTTAAAAGATTTGGGCCTTTTGCACCTGTATCTAGCCATAATTTAATTTTTTGAATTTCTTCTTGAGTAAGCTTTGGTAGCCCAAAAGGCATTCGACCTGCGGGATTGAGTTCCCTATATTCTTCCATGCTGTCTTCAGTGGAGTCTTTAATACAGACCCTACTGTATTCAGAGTCATATTTTTTCTGCTTACCAGATTCAATTCCAGCAGGCGCCGTGATTAAATGTAGCAGTAAGTCTTGAGGTTTTTTCTGAGTCACACTAAAAAAGCCAAGTTTTTGCCACCCCTCAATATTATTGGCGTCTTGATAAAGTCTCGTTGGTTTTTTTGCATCAACTGAGTTGAAGTCAAATATGTTTTCAGTATGGGCACCTCTAGAAACACCTTCAAAGCTTGTAAGGTTTAGCTGACAAGGACTATTGTAACAAGAATGGCAAGCGATACATTTTTTATCAAAAATAGGTTGAATCTCAGATGTGTAATAATCATTATTATCTGTAAATTGCGAGACCTTGAGTTTTTGGTTTATATTTTGATCTAAGAGATAAAAACCGCAAATGGCAATGATCCCTGCTAAAAGAATTGATACTAAAATTTGTTTTTTCATATTGATGCCCTGTTAGACATATATTAATTGTTGAGCAAATCAATTTCAACCTCGAAGTATTGTAGATTTTTACACAAAATCTTACTCGAATCACGATTATTTAACTTAAACCGCAACTTAAAATTTTAACAAGTTTAACCCTAAAGAAGGATATGTATGCAAACCGAAACAACTAAGTACCAACAAGATGATCATAGTGTGACATTGATAAATCCTGCAACACAAGAGGAAATTAACACTTATAATTTTGATACAGCAGAAGAAATTTCAAAAAAACTGAATACTGCTGATGAAGCTTTCAAAAATTGGAAGAAATTATCATTGCAAGAAAGAATTGATCCGATCAAAAGATTTGCAGAGAAACTTGAAAAAAATAAAAATGAGATAGCAAAGCTTATGACGACTGAAATGGGTAAGCCTATTTCTCAAGGTATACAAGAAGTCGATCTTTGTATTAGTATCGTAAATTACAGTATCGATGCAGCTCCTAGTGCTTTAGAGCCTGAAAAAAGAAAGCTTGAAGAAGGACAAGCTTATGTTACCTATTGTCCCCAAGGAGTTATCCTTTCTATACAACCATGGAATTTTCCATTTTACCAAGTTATTAGATACGCTATTCCCAATATAATTGCGGGAAACACAACTCTTCTAAAGCATGCAAAAAATGTTTGAGGTTGTGCCGCTAAGATTGAAGAACTTCTGACAGAGTCAGGTCTACCAAATGGTGTTTATACTACATTATATGCCAAGTCTAGTGACCTTGAAGATCTATATAGTGATAGGAGAGTAAGAGGTGTTACTTTTACCGGAAGTGCCGCAACCGGGAAAAAAGTCGCGGAGTTAGCTGCGAAGAATCTGAAAAAAACAGTTTTAGAGCTAGGTGGTAGTGATGCTTATTTAATTCTTGAAGATGCAGATATTGATCAAGCAGCTAAAGCTTGTGCTTTTGGAAGACTTGTTAATAACGGAGAGACTTGTACTTCGGCAAAAAGATTTCTCGTTATGGATAGTGTTTATGATAAGTTTCGTGAAGCTTTCAAAAAAGAAATGAAAGAAGCACAGCTTGGTGACCCTATGGAGAAAACTACCAAAGTAGGTCCTATGGCGCGTAAAGATCTACTAGAAAAACTTGATGATCAAGTTAGGGAGTCGCTAGAAAAAGGAGCAACAGTTGTTATGGGAGGTAATATAGAAAAAAGAAAGGGTTTTTTCTTTCAACCGACCATTTTAGAAAACCTAAAACCAGGAATGCCAGCTTATGATGAGGAGCTTTTTGGACCAGTAGCGAGTCTTATTAGAGTTGCTAGTTTGGATTAAGCTATCGAAGTAGCTAATTCTTCTCGTTACGGTCTTGCCGGAGGCGTTTTTAGCCGCGATGAAGACAAAGCAATGAAGATCGCTAGAGAGCATTTAGATACAGGGCAAGTGAATATCAACGGATTTGTGAATGCAAGGCCTAATATTCCATTTGGTGGAGTGAAAGATAGCGGTTATGGACGTGAGCATGACCACTATAGTTTTCATGAATTTTTAAATATTAAATCAATTAAAGTAATTAAAGAATAAATCATTCAAAACTCTCAGATGCAAACTGATTGAAGTCTTGCATCTGGGAGTCTTTAGTATTGTTCTCAAACTCGTAATTCCATGGCTCAATATAGCGCATGCATAATTTTTTCGCTAAAGTAAAGACAGAGTCGTAGCCACCATTTTGAAATCGGCCACCACCGTTCCAGGTTTTACCTTTATTATCTACACAGCTTGATGCCCCTTCACAGTCCTGACTTGAGTTACCAATGACTTGACCGTAGAGATCACCTCGGTAATTTTTGATGACTTCTACAAGCTCACTTTGGTAAGCGCTGTCTCTGTCATCACCATTGATCCACCACATGGCAATTCCCACTCTATTTTCAAAATCTGAATCAGTTAGAAAATTATCCATGATTCTTTTTGGTATGTCAGTTCTGTCAATTACATCGTGAACTTCAAAAGCAATGGCCTTATTATCGAAATTTCTGGCCACTATTTTAGCTGCAGCTAAACTAGCATTTACCCAAAGATCAGCAAACTGATCTTCTTGACCTGAGTTTAAATTGGCAGCAGCAAGAAGAGTTGAGACTGGTACTCCGTTGAAATGTCCCTCAACTCCGTTACTGGTCATTTGAGGCACATAAACAAGGGAAAGATCAGCTCTATTTCTGTATTGGCCTGCTAGGGCGTTCATCATTATCTCAAGTCTGTTTTGAATTGTTGTGCTCCAATACTTGGGCATATTCACTGTAGACTGCCTAAAACTCATTTGAAATGTTTCAATATTATAAGTGGTTTCTAGCCATGAAGGAGACATCTGAGCAGCAATTCCGACAGCATTTCCATTTACTGAAGTCCAACCACCATGTATAGCGAGGCTCCATTTCTTTCCTGTCGGAAGTAGTGCGAGTTGATCATTAATTCGTGAGAAATCAAAGACTCCTGGACTAGGTTCAATCTCGGCCCATGTGACTCGTACAAGTCCACCTTGCATGGTCGCATTAGTAACGGCTCTTCCTGTAAGTACCGATGTATATACGCCTGTTGGTTTTTCTATATTTGATAGGTTCTGTGTCTTATTGCAAGTTTGTGAATCTGAAGGAGGAACGTCCTCATCATCATCTATTTGATCTGGATTTGATGTATTTTCTGGAGTCTCCACAATCGATTGCTCTTGAGAGGACTGATCTTCAAGAACTTGTACTTGTTCAGGCGAAAAACAGGAGGATAAAAAAATCAAAGGGAGCGCGATTAAGGATTTCATACCTAATTATCGTATTGTTTAAAGTATGTCTTAATAAAAATTGATAAGTAGTCGTAATTGTGTGGGTATCTTAATCTTTTGATCATCATTTAGGCCATTTTTAATGGCATTGTAATAATAATTTTTTAATTTGTCTGAGATAAGTCATGAATAGTTGTATTGCATTATCTTCGTAGGTTAAAACATAATAGCTCAGGAGATTTAATTGCCAAATACTTATGACAATGTGCTTATGAAGCTCAATCGAGAGTTTGATCTAGTACATACGAGCCAAATTAATGATGAAGTGGATAGAACGACTGAAGTTTTAGGTCGGACTTTGGGCGTTGACCGAGTGGGAGTTTGGCTTTTTAATGAAGACCAAAATGAGATTGAGTGTAAGTCACTATTTGTTCTAGATTCAAATCAAGTGATTAGAGGAGAGATACTTAAAGAGTCAGATTATAGACCCTACTTTAAGGCACTACTAGAGCAACGTTCTATCAAGGTCATAGATGCTAAAAATGATCCTATTACCAGCTGTTTTAACGAAGGCTATCTAGTACCTCAAGGTATTTCATCAATGTATGATATCCCCATTTGGAAAGCTGGTAAGGCCATCGGTGTACTTTGCCTAGAATATAAAGATTTGAAAACTAAATGGCATGAAAGAGAAGAAAGACTTATTACTTCAGTTGCTGACTTTATAGCAAAGATATACGAAAAGTTCTCTGTACTCGAATTAGTTGAAAACTTGGAGAGAAACGTTCGACTAAGGACCATTGAGCTTGAGCAGGCCATGAATCAACTGAAGCAAACCCAAGAGTTTTTGGTTGAAAAAGAAAAACTCGCGGTACTTGGTTCTGTTGTCGCAGGTATATCTCATGAATTAAAAAACCCGCTCAATTTAATTATTTCTTCTTCTAAGGCCATATTAGATATAAGTGAAAAGGAACCAAATAAGAAAATAGC
>CATLVA010000085.1 GCA_950060715.1 uncultured Oligoflexia bacterium
ATTGCACCAGAGTAAGTCTTTAATAGTAAAAAACATAATTGTATTTATGAAGCAACAAATATTCTGTTTACTTTTGAGAACAGAGGAGGAGCTTTAAAATAAAACTGAAAAAAAAATTGCTAGGCTGCTAGAGCCGCTTAAATAGAAGTTCAACGAACAATGAGTATGAAGCAACAAATGTTCTATTCGCTATTGAGAATAGAGGAGGAGCTTTAAAACAAAACTGAAAATAGATTACTGCACACCTAAAACATTCCTATTCGACCATAGAAAAAATTCAGGCCAGTCCATTTTTGAGGGCTGCATGAATTTGCCAAATTTTCTACTATCTTACTATGGTGGTGTTGCAGTATCTATTTCCATTTTTTTTATGGAGAAAAATTACAATAAAAAGAATAAAAGATATAAGCTAGCAGATTTCATACGTTTACCTATCGGCTAAATTCCTAACTGACTTTATTATCCCACTTAACATCCGCTGAACTCAGCAAATCCCACTTAAGCACCTGAGATTACAAGAGAATTCCTCAAAATGTACGACACCCAAATATAAATAAATTTCAATTACACAAACAAGTTTGCACGATAAACTTGGCAAATTCACCACCTCACATTAAATTAGGGCATGCTCAGTTTAGATGGACTCAACCCCGAACAAAGAAAGGCTGCCGAGACAGTTAATGGCGCCGTTTTAATCCTTGCCGGAGCCGGCTCTGGAAAGACTCGTACCCTTACCTACCGTATTGGACATATGATTCAAAACTTGAGGATTTCGCCTAAAGAAATCCTAGCTGTTAGTTTCACCAACAAAGCTGCAATGGAAATGAATGAGCGGGTTAGTAAACTCCTAGGGAGCCGTCGTAAAAGAGGGATTACTCTTTCAACTTTCCATTCGCTGGGAATCAGAATCCTTCGCGAAGATATTCAACATATTGGCTACAATAAAGACTTCACCATCTATGATCAAGGTGATCAAATGGCCATCATTCGAGAAGGTCTCAAGCGCTTTCGAACAGATAAGGCTTCATTTGATAAAAAGACGATCCTCTCTAAAATTGGTCTTTTAAAAAATAATGGTATTTCAGCTCACGAGTTTAAAGACACTGAATACTACGATCCAGAGGATCCTTATGATGAGGCGACAGAATATGTTTACCATTACTACATGGATAAACTTCATTTTTATAACGCCATTGATTTTGATGATATTTTATTTCTAGTTGTGCGCCTTTTTGAAAAAAGACCAGATATCGCTGAGAAATATTCTGCTCGTTATAAGTATATCATGATCGATGAATATCAAGATACTAACGGTCTACAGTTTGAAATGGTAAGAGGCCTCACTTCGACTCACTCTAATATTTGTGTTGTAGGTGATGACGATCAATCAATTTATGCCTTTCGCGGAGCTGATATAACCAACATCCTCAATTTTGAAAAGATGTACTCCAACACTCAGGTCATTAAACTCGAACAGAACTACCGCTCGACCTCTAAAATTTTAAATCTTGCGAACTCTGTAATTAAAGACAACAAGATTAGAAAAGATAAAACGATGAGGACCACCAATCATACCGGAGCACTCCCTCAACTATGGATGGCGGCAAACTCAGATCATGAATCACAATTAATCGTTGAGGACATTCTTTCAAAGTATCAGACAGAAGGAACGTTTTTAGGAGAAGTTGCCATTCTTTACAGAAGCAATACTCAAGTCCCTCCCCTAGAAGATCAACTTCGTCTGAGTCAGATTCCCTACACAATTATTGGTGGGCAAAAATTCTACGAGAAAAAAGAAATTAAAGACCTCATCGCTTATCTCTCAGTGATAGCAAACCCAAAAGATGAACTATCCCTTAGAAGAATTTTAAATATTCCTCATAGAGGAATTGGAACTGCAAGTTTAAGAAAATACCTTGAACAATCTGAAGCCGAAAACATCACTTTATTTGAAGTCATTAAAAAAAATGCTCATCTTGAAACAAACAAAAAAGCAGAAGCCCTTAAAGAGTTTGTTCATATTATAAATAAGTACCAAAGCCACTTTCAATCCATGACTTTAACTCAGGCGCTAGGGACTCTTATTAACGAAATAAATTATTTTGAATTCATTACAAATTCTTATGACTCGCCAAAGATTGCAGGTCGTAAAAAAGATGACGTAAGAAACTTCCTTCTCTCAACGGATAGATTCGTTGATCGCTTTCATGAAGAAGCAACTTTGCAAAATTATCTTGAGCGACTTCTTCTCGTCGATAACCAAGACAATCAAAATAGTGAAGACGGTGTACCTAAAAACGAAGTGCAGTTAATGACTCTACATTCATCAAAAGGTCTAGAGTTTGATACTTGTTACCTAATAGGTACTGAAGAAGAACTACTTCCCCACAAAAACGTTATCAACAGTGGCGATAGCATCGACGAAGAAAGAAGACTCGCTTACGTAGGTATTACAAGAGCGAAGAAACGTTTAGTTATGACCTACGCAAGAGAAAGAAAAATCTATGGTAAATATTTAAAACGAAATCCTAGTCGCTTTCTTATAGGCCATGAAGACTATTTTGAAACAGTTGATCGCGATAATTTTTCTCACATGACTGAAGAAGAAATTGAAGAGCATAAGTCTAATTTCTTTAATGATCTGCTGTCGTCTCTAGAGGATTAATCAAGGTAGATAAATGAAAGGCCATCCCTGGCCAGTAAGGTGCCCATCCTTGGACACTATTCGCTTATTCTTCCGATTAATTTAAACTTCATTGGGTAATACATGCCAAAAGTGCCTATCATCCAGGCTGCTTTTCTTGCTGTTTCGATTTCCTCAATCCTAAGATCCGATACGTAATCGAAACCCTTTTGCTTAAATATCTTATCCAAAAAAAGTTCGTGCTGATTTGGAAATGCACCCCATAAATAAAACTTCTTCTCAACTTCAATTACAATCTCTTTTTCTTGGTTAAGATCATAATCAAAGTGAACTTTAGACTCGTTTGAGGATTTAAAATGAACTGTCGAACAGCTCATTAAAAAAACAAAAGGTAGAAGAATCTTCGTCACTAAAGTTCCTATTTATTTATTCGGTACATTACTATTTTCAGAAATTTGAAAAATGATGTCAAACGGAGTTGAAATTATTTTTTTCACCTGACTTCAAGTTTTTTAAAGCCTCAAAATGGTCCGACGTTCTTTGAGTAATTCCTTGGTAAGCAGAAAGTAAATCTAGCACGGAGTTTAGATCGTTACGATAAGAATGAACAATTGAACGCTTCGCCATTTGGACTGCTATAGGGGCATTTGAATGAATTTTATTTATTATTTTTTTTGTCTTACTTTTTATATCATTTGCCCCTACTACGTAATTTACCAGATTTATCGATAAAGCTTCTTTAGCCGAGAGTATATCAGCAGTCAAAGTTAACTCCATGGCCTTCGAGAATCCGACTATTCTTTGCAAGAAATAACTACCACCATCACCTGGAATTAATCCAAGCTTAGCAAAAGTTTCACCAAACTTTGCGTGCTCACTTGCAACTCGAATATCACACATACAGGCTAGATCCAATCCTGCGCCGATAGCGGCTCCATTAACCATAGCTATAACTGGCTTTGAAAGAGAGTTCATAGCAATCGGAATTTGCTGAATACCATAGCGATATCTTCTTCTAAGTTCGTCTGGCTCACCTTCAAACATTCCTGATCTCTCGGCCATCGCTTTTACATCACCACCAGCACAGAAATGCTTTCCTGCTCCTGTAATAACGATTGTCCATACGTCTCTATCCCTGTCCGCTTTATATAACTCTGAAACAAGTTTATCGATCATCTCATCATCAAAAGCATTACTCGCTTCCGGGCGGTTCAGCGTTATCCAAAGGGTATGATCGTCAAACTCAGTTACTAGACTCATAATTTTTTCTCGATTGTTTGGTAATATTTTGATGGACTATTTTTTTGAACTTTTTCTAAGATAAATTTACTCGCACGTGCGACCGCTTCAAGATTAACTCCCGTTTCTAAACCAAGTGATTCAAATAGATATAGAATATCTTCAGTCGCAACATTACCGGTAGCTCCTTTCGCATAAGGACAGCCACCCAGACCTCCAGAGCTAGAGTCAAAAACCGAAATTCCATGCTCTAAACTTACAAGACAATTAGCTACCGCCATACCTCTGGTATCATGAAAATGCATTGCCAGTTTATCTAAATCAAATTCTTTCTTAATCACTGAAAGGTATTTGTCTACCTGGCCAGGTACGGCAACACCAATTGTGTCACCAATACTTACCTCGTAAACACCCAACTTAAAAAATCGCTCAATGACATGAACTAATTTATCGACAGACATTTCTCCTGCGTATGGACAACCAAATGCTGTGGATACATATCCACGCATCTTCACGCCATCTTTTATAGCAGCATCTGCCACTTCCTGCATTCGCTCAAAACTCTCATCAACAGTACAATTAATATTTTTTGCAGTGAAAGCATCGCTGGTTGCAGAGAACAAACTGATCTCTTTTACACCAGCACTTGAGGCTTGCTCATAGCCTTTCATATTTGGAACTAAACAGGGAAATGAAATTCTATTAAAATATTCCTTTTGAGATAGTTTTTTAAAAAGATCTACCGCATCTGCCATCTGTGGAATTTTATCGGCTCTAACAAACGAGGTCGCCTCGATAGTTTGAAGACCAGTTGCCGCCAACAGATCAATATAAGCAAGCTTGTCTCTCAAACTTAGAGATATACTTTCATTCTGAAGTCCATCTCTGGGACCGACCTCTACTATCTTTATATTTTTTTTAATACCACTGTATTCCATTATTCAATCTCACACAGAAGGACGCCCCCCTGCACTTGATCACCCTCCTTAAAGAAAATATCCTTAATCACGCCATCTTTATTGGCCTTAATCGTATGTTCCATCTTCATAGCTTCTAAAATAAGAACTGCATCACCTTTAGTTACCGAACTACCTTGATCTTGAACAATCTTGAAAATTGTTCCTGGCATTGGACTTTGAAGTGCACCTTCTCTCATCGCAGTTTGAGTTGATTTCAACTCAACTTTTGGAACTGATTTTAGGATCACTTCAAAATCGTGGATAAAAATTTGCTCACTGCCTTTAATATCTTTTCTATAAATATAGGCATTAAAAACATCACCTTTATGTCCTAGAACAACTTTATTACTCTCAACGGTATAAACCTGATATTTAAAAGTTTCACCATCAAGAATAAAACTCAATCCTTCATTTGAAAGTTGAATAATCTCGACCTCTACGTCTTCAGCATCAACAACAAAGCTTTTCTTATGTGCTTTATAGTTCTTGTCCCAAACATGTCTGGTTTGTTTTAAACCTTTAACTATGCTTGCAGCTATAAAATGAGCTGGGTGAAGCCTCTCAGGCTTGAGGTCCTCTTCTTTTTGAGCAATAAAATGGGTGCTAATTTCACCAGTTATAAAGTCTTCGTGATCTAAAATTCTTTTTAAATAATCTCTATTAGTCTTAGTCCCACCAAATACTACTGAATTAAGTGCGTCTTGCATCGATTCAATCGCTTGATAACGGTCTTGCTCCCAGGTAATTAGCTTCGCAAGCATTGGATCATAGCTGGTAGAAATTGAATTTCCATCGCGGTAACCACAATCAAGTCTATAATCGACTTCCGTTTCAACCTCAATTTGTTGAATTTTTCCAGTTGTAGGTAAAAACTCATTATCAGGATCTTCAGCGTAAATTCGAACTTCAATCGCATGACCAACTTGAGTTATGTCTTCTTGATTAAAAGGAAAAGCCTCTCCAGCAGCTGCCATCAATTGCAACTCAACGAGGTCTACCCCTGTCACCATTTCAGTTACAGGATGTTCAACCTGTAAACGAGTATTCATTTCAAGAAAATAGAAACTCTTGTCTTGGGCCAAGATCAGTTCAATTGTCCCAGCTCCCACATAATTAATTCCAGATGCAATTTTAACTGCCGTATCACACATTTGACTTCTAAGTTCATCATCAAGTGCTACCGATGGAGTTTCCTCGATAACTTTTTGATACCTTCTTTGAATTGAACATTCTCTTTCATAAAAATGAAAATGATTACCTTGCCCATCACTAACTAACTGCACTTCGATATGACGTGGATTCTCGATATATTTTTCAAGCAGAACTTGGTCGTTTCCAAATGCATTTTTTGCTTCTCTTTTTGCTGCAGCTAAAGCGTCTTCAAATTCGCTCTCACTACGAACGATACGCATCCCTTTTCCACCTCCACCAGCAGTGGCCTTAATCAGCACAGGAAAACCAATTTTCACTGCTTCTTTTGCCAGCACTTCATTTGATTGATCATTTCCATGATAACCAGGAATAAGTGGAATCCCAATTTCTTCCATTTTTTCTTTAGAAGTTTTCTTGTCCCCCATCAACTCAATAGCTTCAACACTTGGACCAACAAAAATAATTCCCGCTTCACTAACCTTTTTACAAAACTCAGTATTTTCAGATAAAAAACCATAGCCTGGATGAATAGCATCAGCTCCAGTTTCTTTCGCGATTTGAATAATCTTTTCTTGATTGAGGTAAGTCTGCGCTAATGTACCTGTCCCTAAATAAATATTTTCATCTCCAGCACTT
>CATLVA010000086.1 GCA_950060715.1 uncultured Oligoflexia bacterium
CTGTAACTAAAGTCGTATGATTTGGATAGGTCAGTGTTGGGAAGACAGATTTCATGGCGGGGGCATAAACACCTTCCTTCGCCAATTTTTTTAAATTTTTAGTATCAAATTTTGCGTCTTGATAAAATTCAGGCCTTAGCCCATCGATAGATATCAAGATGACTTTTTTCTTTGGAGCTGGATGCCAAAGTTGGCAACTACTTAATAAAATAAAAAATAAAATACGCATATTAAAAGGATACACCAGGTAAATTAGCTGTGCCAACTTACCTGATGCATTTTATTATACATAAGCACTTAAGATTTTAGCTCCAAACTCTAAATTTTCGATGGAATATTGCTCTCCATGTAAATCTTCGAGATGAATATTGCCTCTTGAATTTACTTCAGGCCAATCATCTAGCGCCATTTGAAAACATCTATCTCCACTTTTCGTTTTCACTTCAAAGCTTCGAAGACCAAAATCTTCCTCTATTTTGTAGATTCCAATTATTTCAAAAACAAAAGATTTAAACTTCAAATAATCATGCACGATTGATCTTGCCTCAACAGACAAGTCTTCCAGCTTCTCAATCAGAGCTAATTCCACTCCTTTATCGTTTCTAACCGATAAATACTTATTGGGATGAGAGTTTGGAAAACATGCTTTAATCTCCACACTAGTCCAATTCTCATCACTGAGCCAAAAGAGCTTCTTGTCTTCTGCCATTTTAAATTGCATAAAAACTCCTTTATTATCCATGCATCAAATTAAACATTTCTGTTTGCATGTCTTGTAATTTTTTGTACTCACCACCATTTGCCATTAGCTCGGCATGAGTTCCTACTTCATCTAACTTACCGTCTTTTACAACAAAGATACGATTTGCCTTTCGCAATGTTGATAACCTATGAGCAATTGCTATAACTGTTCTCCCCTCAACTAAGCGATCAAGAGCATCTTGAATTTTTCGTTCAGTTTCAGTGTCTACAGCACTGGTCGCTTCATCTAAAATTAGAATTCTTGGATCGTTTAATATGGCACGAGCAATCGAAATTCGTTGTCTTTCTCCACCAGAGAGAGTTTGACCTCGTTCACCAACTTTAGTGTCATAGCCGTCCTTAAAGTTTAAGATAAACTCGTGGGCATTAGCTGCTCTACAAGCCTGGATCACCTGATCTAAACTCGCCTTATCATTTCCATAGGTAATATTATCCAAAATACTTCCATGAAATAGATATGGATCTTGATGAACGACAGCTATTTGAGAACGTAAACTACCAACTTCTAAAGACTTTATCTCTAATCCATCAAGGTAAATCCCACCACTTGATACATCATAAAATCGATTCATCAGTTTTGTTATTGTCGACTTCCCGCTACCACTAGGCCCAACTAACCCAATCATTTCACCAGCTTTTATTTCAAACGAAATACCTTTTAAAACATTACGAACTCCATCATAACTAAAGATCACGTCGCGAAATTCAATTTGTCCCTGCAATTTTGTTCGGACAACACTTTCATCCGTATTCAATGAAGGCTTAGTATCCAAAATTTCAAAAACTCTATAGGCACTACTGCTCGCTCTATTTAACATTCTCGCCATTTGTCCAATGACCTCTATCGGCTGAGTAAACATTGTCATATAGAGTAAAAAAGAAACAAAAGTCCCCGCACTCATATAACCTGCTTCATTCGGCGCACTAAGAAGTCTTGGAACCGCCATTGCCCATACAATCACCATAATGGCGTGAACAATTAAAAATAATCCAGGCCAAAATTTTGTCCATGCCTCATGAACTTCATTAAACTCGTCCAATGCAGCCTGATTTTTCTGGTTAAACCTTTTAATCTCTTTCTTTTCTTGATTAAAGGATTTAACAACTTGAATCCCAGGAACAGTGTCTCCCACAACTGCTGTTAATTCAGACCATTTTCTCCAGCATCTAATAAACATTCGTTTCATCTTTTCACCGTGGTGATAGATGGCCCAAATAATTATTGGAACAGGGACTGTCATCATCAAGCCAAGTTGCCAATCAAGTGAAATTAACACAGCTGAAAGCCCTATCATGGTCAAGATTGCGATTGAAACTTCCACCACTCCAAAGGCTACAAAATCCCAAATTCTATCAGTATCTGAACTCACTCGCGAAATAATGGTTCCGGTATGTTTAGTCGAAAAGAAATCCATATCCAATTTCTGAATATGAGTGAAAAGATCTTCTCGAAGATCTCTTGCAACTTTTTCTCCCATAACCGACATCTTTTTTAATCGTAACCAAATAAAAAATTGCTTCAACAAGTAGATCAAACCCAGTGTAACTATAAAAAGCACACCAATTTGAACCGCCTCATCGCCACTTAAGGTGCCATCTTGAAAAGGCTTAATAACCTCATCTAATAGTCGTCCAGAAATATAAGCAGGAAAGAGAGAGACAAGAGTCAATCCCACCGCCCCAACTGTTCCAAGTACGACTTCTTTTATATAAGGCATAAGATACTTCAAAAGCCTCATGACAACCTGACTCTCACCAATTTCCGTACTTGCTTGGTTTTTTAGAAGTGGAGCTAATACACTCTGCTGATAATTTTCGTCAGCAGAAATCGTAATATGCCCCGCCCCTTCTTCAAGAATATACTTCAATTGAGCAAAGAGAATATTCTGTTTTTGCCCGTACCAAAACACATCTAAGAAGTCGTCGTTTTTATCCAGAAGAGTCAAATGATTAGCAACCCTTCCATGTCCTTCTCTAATCTTCAAATTCTCCAAGGAGAAGATTGATTTTTCTTCTCCTTGAAAAACATAAAGCTTGTTGTTTCCAACTACTATCCACTTCTCTGTTCTTTCAAAATTACTATCAAGGTCAGAGAGTGCATAAAAACTCACTCTATCTTTATTTTCAACTTCAACGTATGCACGCATATTCGCTGGTAAAATTGATTTTTGCTTAAGATAGCGATCAAAATACTGCGTACTCACAATTTACTCCTTACATTTTGATTGGATATTCCAATCTTTTTACTTCTTCAAACCTACCCGGCTCGATTTGTCTTACAAGTTTTGGACCTCTAAAAAAAGCATAGAAAGCCCCCCTAAATAGCGTTTTGACCGTTTGTTTAAATCTAATTTTAAATTTAAACCTCAACCGCGGACGCCATCTAACCCGCCTTAGTCTTAAAGTTTGCATCTTATTCCTCCCCAGAAATACAAGCGATTAAAAGGGCACAAAAATGCTAGGATAATGTCTTAGGCGCCTTTAAAACAAAATCCTTGTTCCTGTGCCTTTAAAATAAATGTAATGATTTTGGATTTATAAAAAATTAAAAATCAGTCTAAGCGTTAATTTGCGAACAAATATAGCGACGATCGTTAATTTTTTGATCAGTGCCGAGAGGTCTCGCCACCTTTCCATCGATGGAGACGAGATTCAGAGCAGCTGAGGCTTCTAAAAACATAATCATTGAATTTATCATGTTCGTCTCCTTTATTGATTGAACTTATTTTCACCTTACTCGATAATGCTATTTGGTGCAACAAAAAATTTGCAATTAAAATTTATTCATTAAAAATAAGATCACTATAACTTTGAGTAATTAAATCCGAGTCTTTTATTTTTAAAACATTCATATAATGTTCACACTGTTCCTGTAATTTAGATAAAGGAATTTCAGTTGATTCATCAATCGCTTCAATTTCCATAAAGCTTCCTAGACCTTGAACTTCATCCACATGAAATTTTACGTTATCTATGAAATAGATATGACGTTTTTTATCTACAATAGCTTTCACACCATACGCTGCTGTCAATACATCAGAAATATTGCTCTCTTTTTTCACCTTACTAAAAGCAATATCAGAATGCTTTGGCCCAGCTTGATCAGGTCGAGAATAAAAGATTAGCGAGTTTTCAATATTACCGGCCCTATGCTTAAGCCTTCCCTTCTCACAATTAAAGTATGTATCTATTTGATGATCACAACCTAGGTAATCAGCACCAAGCTCCATCAATGTATCTTGAATGAATTTAGGCTCACTACATTTTGCTTTGATTTCAACATTATTGATCTTAGACATAAATTTTCCTTAATTAATTTTTGGTATAGCTTCGATTCTTATAAGTCTATGATATTTGGAGGTTTTTTGTCATCTTGAAATTCTTACAACTCGGTAGAATCTCACCTCATTTTGAGATAATAAACCCTTGTTTTTTATAAGGGGCGACACTATGAAATCAAAACTACTCTCACTCGTAGTACTGGGACTTGCTGCAACTACAGCGCAGGCAAGCTGGGTATCTACTTATTTTCAATGGACAAATTTAGGACTTGGATCAGGTCAAACTGTTAGAGGAAACTACGTACGTAGCATTCCTGGCTCAGATTCGTTAGAGCAACTTCGCATGAATTATGGAAGCATGGCCTTAAAACAAATCTATGCTTCTATGAGCAATAGCCAGGTTCAAGCCAATAACGAGAACCTTCTTGAACTCATTAAAGACGATATCAACTTTAATCGCAATATCAATAGATACCAGCCAATGAACGATGCTCTATTAAGCCTTGATGATGATCAAATCCGAGAACTATATAGAGCAATGACTAGTAACTATGTTGTACAAAATCAAAGAAACTACGGTGGTCGTGGTGTTGGATTTTGTTTTGGTCGTGCTCTCGTGGCACACAACCAAGCTCTTATTAGAAATGTGCATCCAAATGCAATAAGAAAGATTTGGGTAATTGGTGATATGGGATTTTGGGGTCATCATGTTTCTACCATCGTTAAGTCTGGTGAATCATGGGTGGCCATTGATAACTATACCGGAATCGTAACAGTTGAAGACTGGATGAAGCGAATGCAACAAGAAAAGCAAGGCTCAAAAGACCTTATGTTTTTCATCACACGTGCAGGAAGATTCGGTCACGCGACGAACTCTCTTTATAACACAATTGACCTTTTCAATGTTCCAGCCAACAGAATGCAACAATACGCTGAAACAACTGCAAAGAATAACTTAAAATCTCGTGACTTTTATAAAGGTTTTTTCATGGACTTCTATGATGCTCTTGAAAGCGATGCCGTCACAGTAAGAAGATTCAGTGAAACAGAGGCACAAGCTCAAAGAGAAGAAGCGGCGAGAATTGACAGACTAGCTGAAGCGGAAAAAGAAGCATTCGAACAATCAGTAAAAGCTTCAGATGTTTCTGAATTTAAACTAAGCCAAGAGACAATCTATTGCTTTAACTCTGAAAACCAAAAGTTAAACTGTAATTATCAATTAGGAAAAGACACAACGAAATTTGAGACTTCGGTAACAATCACCGGTAACGCTCAATATTTAATTCAAATAAGAGAAACAGAAAAAATCTACGCTCGTCATATTACAAGAGAGGAGCTATCAGATTATTCTGCTCAAATTGTTGAAGATGAAAATGGTGTTTTAACAAAAAGATATGTGACTTTAGTTAAACCTCAACATGCTCCAATCAGACCATATATGAGAGTGATATCAACTGATCAAACTTCTTCTCAGGCAGAGTTACAAGCCGAAGTTCAAAAGATCAAGGATGTGTTAGCGACTTTTAACGAGGACTACCAAGTTCACGCTGAAAATGCTTCACCCCTTGTTAGAATTCAAAACTCACAAAACTAAATATTAAGCCTGGCTTCGGCCAGGTTTTTTTATGCGACAGATTTTTTAAGTGTCACCTTAAAAGTCGTGCCGTGATCAGATGGATTTTTCGAAATATCATTCGATGAAACAGAAATTGCTCCGCCCATCTGTTCAATATAATCTTTAACGATTGGTAGTCCAAAGCCCGTTCCCTTCTCATCGTCGGTACCAGGGCGACTGGTATTTTGAGAAGGATCAAAAAGAATCTGTATTAGATCCTCAGGAATTCCAACACCACTGTCAATAATGCTAATATTCACCTCATTTTCAGATGCTTCAGTTAGCACTGAAATATTTCCACCTTGTTTCGTGAATTTAATCGCGTTAGATAAAAGGTTACCAAGAATTTGATTTTGTAAAATCCCCTCATGAGCAATTACCTTTAAATTTGCGTCAATAGGAAATACATCTAAAAAAAGCTCTTTTTGCGCAATCTTGTCTTGAATTATATACACGAGATTATCAACCACTGTTTTAAGAGGGACATTCTTAACTTCAAGTTGCTCACCTTTTTCAGCTCGTGCGTAAGTTGTCCTCACATCCTCCAAGATATTTTGAATTTGTAAAATGGCCTTACTCATCTTAGTAAAGTATTTTTCATGGGGATCAAACGCATTTGTCGCTTTTAATTTCTTTTCTAAAATATTCGCGTAAGATTTCACCACTGTTAGTGGATTCGCTACATCATGACAAATAACCCTTAAGAATTTTTTCGTCTCCGCTGCTAATTCTAGACCTTCATTGGCAAATTCTTGTAGTTTCAGAACATTTTCAATTCTTAGTTTAACTGCATCACCTTTGATTGTATTTTTATCAATAAAGTCAGTTCCACCACAACTTAATGCTTCAGCAAGTGCCATATTCTGATCTAAACTTGTAAGAAATATGACAGGAATATGATATAATTCTGGATCTGCTTTGATTTTTCGACAAAACTCAAATCCATTTATTTTAGGCATCTCGC
>CATLVA010000087.1 GCA_950060715.1 uncultured Oligoflexia bacterium
TCCGAGAGGGATATGAAGCGGTTCAAATCCAAGCAAAAAGTATAGTCCCTTTCAGCGCTATGAAGCGAGTCCATATTAAAATCGATGGCCATATATCAGCTCACGGCTTTCTATTAGATTATCTGCCTGAAACTGAAACCTATATCGTGTATTGCCCTAAAATTTTTATCGAGAAATTCACTGCCGACCAAGAAATTGTTCTCGTCCCATTTATCGAGAACGTGGCCATACATAAACCTAAAACAACCAGGAGAAGAGCTTATGAAATATCTATTCCTTAGTCTGCTGCTCATCAGTTTAAATGCCAAGGCGATGAGACTAGTCATTCAGTATCAAATAGACGAATCCGAAGCAAAAATAGTTGCTGATGTAATGATGAAAAAATATTTCCTCCCGAGGGAGAGGATCATCATAAAAAAAGTTAAAAACTGTGAAGCTAGCGAAGATTTTTCGCTTGAATGGTGCTTAAAGCATTATGGGGATCTACAAGAAATCCCCAAAAAAAATAATTCACTTATAAAAACTGCAATTCTAGTTTTTAGAAGGATTCAAAATGAATAATTACTTTTCTTTGTGTACAGCGAACTTTGGAGTAGTTCCGTGGTTTTCGTTACGGTTCTTACGCTTTCTACCAGCTTTCTTAAGTTTTAGCTTTCTTCTACATCTTGTTTGCATAGTATTTGATGCCATAATATTTCCCTTATTTAATCGAGTATTTTTGTATAAAAACAGACTGTTAGTAATAGCTTCTAGAGCCAGTATTGTCAAAATATTCTTGACCATAATTTTAATTTGCAGTGCGCAGGCCGGTGAATTCGAAGAAATTTTCATGGCAAAAGGCGAACAGCAAGAGATAAGTGTCAGAAATCTCGTGAGTTATTCTCTTGGTAACAAAGAAGTCATCAAGCACAAATTTCTAAAATCTCAAAATAAAATTATTCTACGTGCCGCTAGTTTAGGCTTTTCAGACCTTATTATAAACCAAAGCGACAAAAAAATTCATTATAAAATTTATGTAACTAGCAAAAGAGAGCAGCTCAAAAAGATGGAGGTCGCGGCAGCTTTGATCCAAAGTGGTCTTAAAGTTAAAACTTTCTCCGATGTTCTCTATGTCTCAGGCATAATAAAAGACGACAAGTCCTACCAGCTCTACCATTAAATACTAAGAGACACCAAACTTAAAATCGTATCTGAGGTTGAGCTAGATAAAGAGTATGCAAAGCAGTTCATATCTCATTTGTATCAGCGGTTTGAACAAGCAGGCTATCCCCTTGTTAGCTGCCACATCGTTCAAATACAATTTCAATGTCAATATATTCCATCTCTTATCTCTACAACTATTAAAGAGAGCTATCAGAAGAATTTTAATGTCCAATTTTCTCTATTGCAGACTGAAGCCGGGCACAAATTTAAAATCTATTTCGTTTTGGTCCAAAAAGATTTTGGTGAGCAACTCAGTTCAGGAATGGATCGAATAAGTATGTCGCTAGAAAAGCTGATCCAGGATCAAAGCGCAAACCTACAGGTGGGAGACCTCCTGCTGCAAAACAACGAGCTCAGCTCGTATTTGGTTGCGACTCCTTCTCTTTCAGTATTAAGCGGAGAAAAATTTGAAATTAGTATGGGGGAAGAAACACCAGTTGTTAACCAAACAGCAACAACCCAATCCACTGAGTTCCGTTTCTCAGGATTAAAATTTAGTGGAGTATATTCTCCTTTCCAAGAGAAATTTAAGCTTAAATACCAAATGCAAATAACTCAAGGATTAAGTGAAAACTTCGCAGGGCCGAGAGGAAAATCAGCTCTCCTTCTCGAACTTAATAGCGTGAAACAAGTCCTTGATATTGACCTCACACAAAAGAAGTCCTTAGAAAATAATATTCCTTGGATTAAGCATATTCCGCTCCTAGGGAAACTACTAAGTAGTCAATCAACACAGAATAAACACTCTATTCTTAAACTTTATCTTTCTCTAGAGGAGGAACCATGAGCACCTTAATAGAAGAGTCGAAAAAAAAATTCACTCAAGAGCTTAATAAAGGAAAAATATTAAACGTTAATGAAATACTCGCCTCTCTTAAAGCTGAGGGGCAATTGAAAGATTTGATCACTAGTTGGTATCACAATATAACGAAGCTCAATTTTCTTCCTGCATTCCCTGAGGATTTAGAAGAAATTTCGATTCATGGCCCGACTTATATTGTGTTTAGAACTTCGAGTAAACAAGTCGTTCATGACTCCGACTTATTGAGCGAAGACCTTAATGTCCTACTCGACTATCTGACTTTAACCAATCGAGTGGAGTGGAATACGAGTTCTCCCTTCTGTTCTTTTTTCTCAACTATACGAAGAAGAAAAGTTCGTATCACTCTCATCCATGGTGCAACGAGTGAAGAGGCACAACATAAAATTTTTATTCGTTTCCTCAACGAAAAAGTCATTCCACTTGAGGCTTATTCAAACAATGACACCTTTTACAAAAAGCTTGTTTCATCTCACAAAAACATTCTGATTTCAGGTGCGACAGGAAGTGGGAAGACGACTTTTCTCAACTCCCTATTGAGCCTAGTTCCCTCAAAAGATCATATTGCAATTCTTGAAGACACGAAAGAATTGATTTCTCCTCATCAAAATACGACTCATTTTTTAGCAGACCCACTGAATGAACAGTATTCACTATTAAGTTATTTAAAATATGCGATGAGAATCACTCCAAAAAGGATCATTTTAGGTGAGCTTAGATCATCTGAAGTCGAACCACTTCTACTAGCACTTAATAGTGGACATAATGGGATCATGAGTTCGATTCATGCTAATGACGCCAAAGGTGCATTGGAAAAATTCGCACTCTTATGTCAGATGTATGGAAGTAATGACTTGGATTGCAATCTTGTTCTAAAATTAATCTGCAACAATATTGATTATGTCATACACCTGGAAGACAAGAAAATTCATCAAGTCATCCAAGTGTACGGTTCTGATAATGGTCAATTATTTTATGAAGACCTAGTCTCGCTTTAGCTTTTTATAGCTAATTCGATGAGGAACATCAGCTTCATCACCAAGTCTTCTGCGTTTGTCTTCCATGTAGTCAGAGAAGTTACCTTCGAACCAAACGACTTGAGAGTTACCTTCAAATGCTAAGATATGGGTCGCAAGCCTATCGATAAAATATCTATCGTGGGAAATAACGACAGCACAACCGGCATAGTCTTCTAAGGCTTCTTCAAGTGCCCTCAAAGTATTAACATCGAGATCGTTCGTAGGCTCATCCAGAAGTAAAACGTTTCCACCTTCTTTTAGCATTTTTGCCAGGTGAACTCTGTTTCTTTCTCCCCCAGATAGTTCAGAAACTTTTTTCTTCTGATCTTCTCCAGAAAAATTGAATTTTGAAATATAAGCTCTAGAATTGATTTCTTTTCCGGCCACTTCGATTACATCTAGGTCATCAGCGATTTCTTGGATAATTGTTTTATTAGGATCCATCTCACGCCCTTGATCAACGTAGGCCAGCTCAACAGTCTCACCAACAACAAAGTCTCCACCATCTGGTTTTTCTTGACCGGTAATCATTTTAAACAAGGTCGTTTTACCGGCACCGTTTGGCCCAATAACACCAACGATTCCCCCAGGAGGTAGTTTAAATGTTAAATCTTCATAAAGAAGCTTATCTCCGAAAGACTTAGTTACGTGGTCTGCATTGATGACAACATCACCAAGTCTAGGTCCAGAAGGAATGAAAAGTGAGTTTGTCTCGTTACGTTTTTCATTCTTGCTGTCTTCAAGCATCTTATTATAGTTATTGATCCTTGCTTTACCTTTTGCTTGCCTAGCCTTTTGGGAAGAACTAATGAATTCAAGTTCTCTCTTAAGAGCTTTTTGTCTTTTTGACTCAGCCTTCTCTTCTTGCTCTAGTCGTTTCGTCTTTTGTTGCAACCAAGAAGTATAGTTTCCTTCCCAAGGAATCCCATGCCCACGGTCTAGCTCGAGAATCCATCCCGCGACATTATCTAAGAAGTAACGGTCGTGGGTAATAGCAATGACAGTCCCTTTATAGTTTTGAAGGTGTCTTTCTAACCAATAAACAGTTTCTGCATCCAAGTGGTTAGTAGGTTCATCCAGAAGTAGAACATCAGGCTCTTGCAGAAGAAGTCTCCAGAGAGCAACACGTCTTTTTTCCCCACCAGAAAGAGTCCCGCATTTATTTTCAGGAGGTGGACAGCGAAGTGCATCCATGGCCAGATCTAGCTTTGAGTCTAGGTCCCAAATATTATGTGCATCCATTTTATCTTGAAGTTTACCTTGCTCTTCCAAAAGAGCATCCATATCGGCGTCAGGATCTGCAAATTTTTCGTTAATTGCTTCGTAGGCATCTCTTACAGCAACCAGCTCAGCAACACCCTCTTCTACGATATCTTTAACCGTTTTCTCAGGATTCAACTGAGGTTCTTGCTCTAAATAACCAACCGAGATCCCCTTTGAAAGATTCACATCACCATTAAAGTCATTATCGATTCCTGCAATGATTCTTAGCAATGTAGACTTACCAGCACCATTTAGACCTAGGACACCGATCTTTGCGCCATAGAAAAATGATAATGAAATATCTTTAATTACTGTCTTTTTACCCGGATAAGTTTTGGATACCCTAGACATAGAGAAAATGATCTTTTGACTCATAACGAAAACCTTTTGTTGATATTTCGCCATAATAAATCGGCCACTTCGTTCAGTCTATATCAAATATGGGACTGACCTAGTGCAAGAGTCAGGCTATAGAAATAACAAGGAACGATAAAGAATAGGAAGCTCCCGAGCTTCACCCCTACCATCGCCTTCTCCAACTGCTCTAAGGCTATCTCATAGGAATTCCACGACTCTTCGCAAAGACAATCAAGTTCTTCTAAAGAAAATTTTCCCTGCGTTCTTAAAATTTCTAAAAGAAATTCCAAACGATGAATCATGTCTTGTAACGATTTTCCACGATGACACTGAATAAATTTCTCCATATTCTCTTTAATTTCTTGAATAGGCCTTGATACCTTAAACTGACATCTCACACTATAAACTAATTCAAACAAAGGTAGAAAGGGATCACATATACGCTTTGTTAGAACTTTTAAAATGCAACGAAAAGCTAATAAACCAATCCCCTGCCACACGAATACTAACATGAGATCTAGAGAATCAAGTGTGATACCTAAACTTGAGCTCATGTGAGTCAACATAAGCCAAGTAAAACCACACATTGTTAGGTATTGAAAATATGATGACTGCTTAAGATTTTTAATTCGCAAATCGACCTTCATATCGAGATTTAGCGCTTTACGTATTTCAACAAATGCAGAGGTCAGATTAGCACCAAACCGTTTTTGAAAAGAGATTAAATCAAAAATGAGGGTGTCATAAAATTTATAAACTGGGAGGTCTAAATTATAATTGTTTTTCAATAACTGGTTAGCTATTTCTTGAGCAGGAGAAAGTTTTTTGGATCGTGTTATCTTAATCTCCGAAAGTCGCACTGGAAAGAGAGTTAACGCAACACCCCCCAGTACCGCCAATAAAATGAATCCATAAATCATAAAGCTCCTAAGTTTTACTTGACATACAGCAGCGAGATTGCAATAAAGCCCCCTATGCAAAATCATATAAATAATATTCCTGAAGATATCCAGTCCACTTATTTTGAAAACTATGATGTTTTCATAGATGAAATGAAATCTCTTTCAAAGGCGGATTTACAGGTAACTTTGAATGAGCTGAATAAAATATGCCTAGATTTTGATCCCTATCAACCCCATGAAATTTCAGATGACGTTAAAGTTCTCATCGCTAAATTTAAATTAGATGAAATGTTAGGTAATCCTTTTACCTTTACCAATAATCTTTTAAAAATTCTCACGGCTGTCGAGACAGAATTTAAACTGAGATAAAAACGAGGTGACGTGAAAACTTACCCAATCCACCCAGTATCTTTAAAATATTTAAAGGCAGGTCATCCTTGGGTGACACTAGACCAATTCTCTAAAAAATTTGATGAACGAGAGAAGTTCATCGTGGCCCAAAACAATGCGGCCATGCTTCTACATGACCCAAAACACAAGCAGGTTCGTGCGCGACTTTGGAGTTTAAAGGGTAACTTTAAAGCTCAGATTCAAAATTTTGATACCGAATTAAAATCTCGCATCACGACAGCAATTGATAAGCGAAGCTACCTAGAAGGACAAAGGGAAAACTATTATCTCTGTTTTGCTGAATCTGACTTCCTTCCTGGTCTTTTTATTATTAAACTTAAAGATCGAATTTTAATTCAATATTTTTCTTATTTCTGGACGGCTTACCAAAAGCAAATTATGGCCGCTTTGAGAGAAAGGTTTAAAGATCTACCCAACAAGAACTTCTGGATTCAAATGAGAGCGGGAAAACAAATGCCACCTCAATGTCTTGTTAGCGACAATAAAGCTGATGAGTTTATCCTGGAGGAATTTGGAGTAAAGTATAAGATCTTTTTAGGGAATACCTATGACCATGGTCTATACACTGATATGTCGGGCATTAGGAACAACATGCTGTCCTTTATTGGACAGTCTAAAAAGT
>CATLVA010000088.1 GCA_950060715.1 uncultured Oligoflexia bacterium
AACTTGGGAGAATATATATGATCGTTCTGTCAGAAAAAATATTAATAAAGCAATCCGTAGTGGTTTGAGTGTAAAATATTTTACTGGGGATGAAATATCAGAAGAGTGGTGTAATCAATTCGAAAATATTTATATATCTACTTTAAAACGAAGGAATGCTGATAAATATTATTATTTTTCTAAAAAATGACATATAAAGATAAAAATTTTTTTTTCCTTTTATAATATTCTCACTTACTAACTTTTTATTTTGTAAATTATCACTTGAGTAACTTCGAATAAAAACACCTTTTGAATTCTCATCACTTATTATTAGAGCTTGTGTTTCAATCATAGGAAAAAAAATAAATGAAGTATCCTCAAAGTTTCTTATTTTTTTAGCTTCATTTATTGCACCAGATACTCCAAATATATGTACAGAAGTTAATTTGTTTTTATCCATATTTGTTGACTTTCCCATATCATTAGAATTTCCAATTACATCCAATACGTCATCAATGAATTGATATGCAATACCAAGATTTTTTCCATAATTTGCTAAAGCTTTAATTTCTTTTTTATCTGCATTGTATAGTATTCCCCCCATTGAAGCAGCTAATGCATATAATCCTCCACTTTTTTGTGCATAAAGTTTTTCTAAAGATTCTGGATTCCTTTTTATTCCCTTTAAGTCTGTCTCTTGGCCACCAACTAAACCTTCAAGTCCTGTTGATTTACCCATCATTCTTAGAGCTTTAATTGTATTTTCTGGAGAAATTTCTTTTTCTAATTTGATGATATTTTCAATTTTCTGCAAGAACCATAAATCAATTTTGGTCCTGTCATAGACTTCATGAATTGTAATATCTCTTCTAATGAGCTCAGCGACTTCAAAAATTCTTTCATCACTTGGTACTTGGATTTTTGCGAGTAGCTCTTCTGTTGTGAAGTTTTTATTGGGCTCTAATTCTAGGTGACATCGTTTAATTTCAAGTCCTCTTACACATTTTAATAAAGAGTCCTCGAAAGTTCTTCCTATTCCCATGACTTCACCTGTGGCCTTCATCTGGGTACCAAGAGTTCTGTCTGCGGAGTGGAATTTATCAAATGGCCAGCGTGGGATTTTAGTCACAACATAATCAAGAGTTGGTTCAAAGCAGGCGTAGGTGTTTTTTGTGATGGGATTCATAATCTCATCCATTGAATAACCAATGGCTATTTTAGTTGCAATCTGTGCTATCGGGTAACCCGTCGCTTTGGAAGCTAGTGCTGATGATCTTGAAACTCGTGGATTCACCTCAATCACATAATATTGAAAGCTATAAGGGTCTAGGGCGAGCTGCACATTACATCCACCTTCAATTTTTAAGGCCCTGATTATTTTAAGGGATGCATCCCTTAGCATTTGGTGATCCTTATCGCTCAATGTTTGAGAAGGAGCTACAACAATACTATCACCAGTGTGAACACCAACTGGGTCAATATTCTCCATATTACAAACTACAATGCAGTTATCTTTTTTGTCGCGAATGATTTCGTATTCAACTTCCTTGAAGCCGGCAATACTTCTTTCAATAAGACATTGAGTGATGGGCGAGTTATCAAGACCACTTTTTACGATGCGATCAAATTCTTCGTCTGTATGAGCGATACCACCACCTGTGCCTCCAAGAGTGAAAGCAGGACGGATTATAAGTGGGAGTCCAACCTCATTTTTAAAGTCCCGTGCCTGATCAATCGCATTGACTGTTTTACTCTCAGGAACTGGTTCTCCAAGTTCTAGCATCAGCTCTTTAAATAGTTGCCTATCTTCAGCCTTTTCAATCGTATTTAAATTAACACCTAGAAGTCTAACTCCCTCTCTTGTCAGAAACCCTTCTCGCTCAATTTGAAGTGCAAGATTTAGTCCCGTCTGACCACCAAGAGTGGGAAGGATAGCATCTGGTCTTTCTTTAACAATAATCTTTTTTACAAACTCTACCGTCAGGGGTTCAAGATAAACCTTATCTGCCATCTCTTTATCCGTCATAATAGTTGCTGGGTTTGAATTAATGAGGATTGTTTCAATTCCTTCTTCGCGCAATGCTCTTAATGCTTGAGAGCCTGAGTAATCAAATTCAGCTGCTTGACCAATTATTATAGGACCGGAGCCGATGACTAGAATCTTTTTTAATGAATTATCTTTGGGCATAATTATCCTCACTTAGGTTCGCAATAAACTGATCAAACAAAAATTTCGTATCATTTGGTCCGGGACTGGCTTCAGGGTGATATTGTACTGAAACACATGGTAGAGTTTTATGTCTTAGTCCCTCAACTGTTTTGTCATTTAAATTTAATTGAGTAATTTCTAAGTCTGTGCTTGATAGGGATTCTTTTTTTACACAATAACCGTGGTTCTGGGCCGTGATGTAGACTTTATCAGCCTCGAGGTCAATGACGGGATGATTTCCGCCTCTGTGACCAAACTTCATTTTCTCTGTGTCTGCTCCGTTGGCCAGAGCAAAAATTTGATGCCCCATACAGATCGATAGCATAGGGTAGTTTTCTTGAATCTTTTGAATCGTAGGTAATACTTCCGAAATACTTTTCGGATCCCCAGGCCCGTTGGATAGAACGACTCCTCTTGGGTTAAATTCCTGGATCTTTTCATAACTCGTATTATAAGGAACTACTATTACGTCGCAGCCCCGCTTTAAGAGAGACTCAAGTATATTTTTTTTGTATCCAAAATCTACTAATACAACCCGCTTTCCACCTAGAGAAGGGAAGTGAGAAATAGATTTGATAGATACCTTTTCAATTTGATTGGTAACATAAGGAGTTGCAAAAAGATCTTTCTTTTCACTTTCATCAAGTTCTTTATCTGTGATGATGCATTTTAAAGTACCTTGCGTTCGAATAATCTTAGTGAGCTTTCTCGTATCTATTTGGTGTAAGCCAATAACTTTATGAGTTTTTAAATATTGTGATAGGTTCTGCCTGGATCTGAAATTAGAAGGATGGTCACAATACTCTCGCATGATAAAGGCATTTAGGTGAGGAGTAATGCTTTCACTATC
Organism: uncultured Oligoflexia bacterium; assembly: GCA_950060715.1. The sequence continues at coordinate 3,042 of CATLVA010000088.1, forward strand.
GTCTTGATTGACCCCGTAATTACCGATCAGAGGATAGGTCATGACAATTGCTTGGTCGCAGTATGATGGATCTGAGATAATTTCTTGATAGCCATACATGGAAGTATTAAAAACTAATTCAGATACTTTTGGGTTCTTTGGAATATGACCGAAGGATTCTCCCTTAAAGGTCTCACCATTTTCAAGATAAAGATAAAGATAAAGTTTACTCATTTTAATAACCACTCCAATATTGCCATACGGGTATAAACCCCATTTTCCATTTGTTTAAAAATTCTCGATTGAGGATGCTCAATTAGTGATGAGCTTATTTCTACTTCTCTATTGAAAGGACCAGGATGCATGATAATGGCATCTTTTTTGAGAATTTTAATTCGGGTATTATTCAGTCCATATTCTTCATTATATTTACTTGTGTCTAATTCAAAGAGGTGATGGCGTTCATGTTGCACTCTTAGGAACATGACTACATCTGAAACCTCCAATGCCTTATCAAGCTCCATGATCTCGCAGCCTGTTGGAAGATCGGCTTTTTCAGGCATTAATTCCGGAGGGCCACTTAGTATGATTCTATTATTCTTAAATTTGTTTAAAGCATTTATATTTGATTTTGCGACTCTAGAGTTAGAGACATCTCCACAAATCGTTATCGTTAAATTGTCTAGAGTTTTAAATTCTTCCTGAATGGTAAATAGGTCTAGTAGTGATTGACTTGGATGTTCAAATTTACCTGCACCTGCATTGATGACTTGAAATTCATGCTTATCTCTAAGTGACTCTATATAATGATCATCGGAATGCCTTATGATACCCACATCAATGCCTAGTGATTCAAAGGTGCGAAGAGTATCGTAGAGTGTTTCTCCTTTTGCTAGCGATGAGCTTTCACTATCGAAGTTTAAAACTTCAGCTCCGAGTCTTTTTGCAGCTACTTCAAATGAGAATCTTGTACGTGTGGAATTCTCAAAGAAGAGGTTGGCAATAATATGGCCTTCTAGAATTTTGGGGTAATAAGATTTTCGGGATTTTAATTGAGAAAAATATGAAGCTCTTTCCAGTATTGAAAGAATATCGTTAGTAGACAACAAATTAATACTGGTTAAATGCCTGATAGTAGTTCCCCTTGCTAGTTGAGTTTTTGAAAATATATTGATTTTTGAAAAAAGAAATTATTGAGACGATAAAGCGTTCTGATGGATTGATGAGATATGTGCTGTGCGTTGTGTTTCTCATTTGTCTCAATTCTGTAAGTGTCAATCCGTAATAGATTCCTTAAAATAGTAGAGATTGGCAAGTATAAATTTCAAGGACTGTGTATTGTTTAAACTTCATTCTAAATTTCAACCTACAGGTGATCAACCACAAGCTATTGCGAGTATTACGAAGTCTTTTGAAAAGGACGCAAAATATCAGACTCTTCTAGGAGTCACGGGTTCCGGTAAGACTTTTACGATGGCCAATATTATTCAAAACTTGCAAAAGAAAACTCTCATTCTAGCTCCTAATAAAACTTTGGCAGCACAATTATTTTCTGAGTTTCGTGAATTCTTCCCAGAGAATGCTGTAGAATACTTTGTCTCCTATTACGATTATTATCAGCCTGAAGCTTATGTCGTTGGAACAGACACTTATATCGAAAAAGATAGCTCTATCAACGATGAGATTGATAAACTTAGGCACTCAGCAACTAGAAGTTTACTTGAGCGAGAGGATGTAATTGTTGTTGCATCGGTTTCTTGTATCTATGGTATCGGTTCGCCCGAAGAATACTTGGGAAAGAAAATTACTCTTTTTGTTGGAGATACTATTGAAAGAGATGAGCTGCTAAGAACATTAGTTTCCATTCAGTACCAGAGAAATGATTATGACTTCTCTAGAGGAACTTTTCGCGTTAGAGGAGATACAGTAGAGGTCTTTCCTGCTTATGAAGACTCTAATGTTGTTCGAATCGAGTTTTTTGATGATGAAATAGATAGCATCCAAATTGTAGACCCCCTTAGAGGGAGAATTATTAACAAGCTTACTAAAGCTGTGATTTATCCCTCATCTCATTATGTTGTTGGTGAGGATCGTCTTAAGTCTGCATTAAAAACCATTCAAATTGAATTGCGTGAAAGGCTTCAAGTCTTACAACAAGAAAATAGGTTAGTAGAGCATCAAAGACTGGAGCAAAGAACGCTACTCGATCTTGAGATGCTAGATGAAATGGGATTTTGTTCTGGAATTGAAAACTACTCGAGACATCTTACTGGAGCAAAACCTGGAGATCCACCTCCGACATTAATTGATTACTTTGGAAAAGATTTCTTGTTAATTGCGGATGAATCTCACGTCACAATTCCTCAAGTGGGAGGAATGTATCGTGGTGATAGGGCCAGAAAAATGAATCTGGTGGAATATGGCTTCAGACTTCCAAGTGCTCTGGACAATAGACCTCTTAAATTTGATGAATTTGAATCGAAATATTCAAAAGTGCTCTTTGTTTCAGCTACTCCCGGTGATTATGAATTAGAAAAGACTGAGGGTGAGTTTGTTGAACAGATTATAAGACCGACGGGCCTTCTTGATCCTATTATTGATGTTAAAGATGCTGGAACTCAGGTTGATGATCTGTTAATTGAATGTAAAAAAACGATTCAAAAAGGTGACCGTGTCTTAATTACGACCCTGACCAAAAAACTAGCAGAAGAGCTTACTTCTTATTACCGCTCAGCTGGTCTTAAAATAAAATACCTTCACTCTGATATTGATACACTTGAGAGGATGGAAATTCTTAAAGAATTGAGAGAAGGGGAGTTTGATGTATTAGTCGGGATTAACCTTTTAAGAGAGGGACTTGATATTCCAGAAGTTTCACTCGTGGCAATTCTAGACGCAGACAAAGAAGGTTTTTTAAGATCAGAGAGATCTCTAATTCAAACCATTGGTCGTGCAGCAAGAAATGCCAATGGCCGAGTAATCCTCTACAGTTACAAAATCACTCCAAGTATGGAAAAAGCTATCACTACAACTACAAATAGAAGAAAACGCCAAAATCAGTATAATATTGATAACGGACAAACTCCTGAAACTATTAGAAAAGAAATTTCAGGAGGAGTCATTGAGGTTCTTCGTGGGAAGAAAAATAAAAAATCCCGCGGCTCTAAAGTGAAAGAGCAAGTTGAGCTAAATATGAGTCTAGAGCAAGTTGATCAGCGAATCAAAGAGCTAAAAGACAAGATGAAAGCAGCCAGCCAGGAACTTAACTTTGAGGAAGCAGCCAAATATAGGGATGAAATAAAAGAGCTGACTCAAGTACGTATGATATTATGATGAAATTTTTAACTTTTATATTTCTACTTATTTCTGATTTAGGCCTTGCCAAGTACAGCGAGTCTTTTGTCGTGAGGATAGGTGATCAGACAACTAGAGTCAGTT
>CATLVA010000089.1 GCA_950060715.1 uncultured Oligoflexia bacterium
AGTTCTATATGCCTGTCAGTAACTGTTGAGTGCGGTGCAGTCCACCATTAAGGGAGAAGAATCGTTCTATATGCCTGTCAGTAACTGTTGAGTGCAGTGCAGTCCACCATTAAGGGAGAAGAATCAAAAAAAAAGCCACTCAAGGAGTGGCTTTTTTTTAAACTTAAATGGCGGGAACGAGCCATCCTCAAATAATCCCGCTACTTACGGTAGAATATTGCATACAGTATGCAAAAGCAAGTGACGCTGGGTGATTTTTTGAAATTTACATAAAAAAACGGCCACATTTGGGCCGTGAACTTTTCGCGTAAATTTCGCAGAGTTTAAGCGTTTTTTATCTGAGATCGGAAAGCATTGAAGTTAATTACATTATCAGGAAGAGAAGTCTCTTGCTGTGCTGAGTAATTTTCTTCTTGAACCTCTTCTTCAAAGTCGTCGCTATCATCTTCATCTCCGTCATCGGGCATTTCTGATGCTTTGCGATAGTCAACATTATTATAAGGTGAGGTTGGGTCAAAGGCAGTATCTTGATTTTGGAACTTAAGCCCTTGGGTTGCTCCATGCTCATAGATCCCAGCAAGTCGAACATAAATTCTCATTGTCTCTACGTCTTTCCAACCGCCAATTTTCATAACGACATTTTCGGGTACACCTAATGCAAGCATTTGAGTTGCAAAGCAAGCTCTGATTGTGTGGAATTTTACACCCCATAAACCGAGACTTCCTTTAGCCCCTGGTCGCTCTGGTGGGAAAAGACCGTTAGCCTCACAGAAAACTCTTAAAACCTGTGCTTGCTTATTACCTTTCCATCCATTGAGTTCAGGGAAAAGTCTTTCACCATGCTCGTCACTTCCGAAATCGTTCTTAATGTAGTCAATTAGGAACCAATATAGTTCTTGATTAACTGGAACTTGTCGCCAGTAGTGAGCTTTTGGTTTTCCATACCTTTTTTCAGATTGCTTCCAAGCTAACTTTACATAGATAAAACCGTAGTTCTTTTTTTGGTGGCCATCGGGAAGTTTATCAAGTTCCCTTGCAACCTTTTTCGGAACTAATTCAACATTTGGTTTTCTCAATGCCTCAAGTTCACTTGTTCTAAGACCTGAATGAAAACCTGTAAACCAAACGGGATACCAAGGATGGTCATTTCTTCTGGCTTTGTTTAGGAGTGTCGATATTTGACCATGATTGAGGATTTCTTGCCTTTCATCTTCTTGTAACGATTCTCCTTCGCAAAGATAGTCAATGTTCTTAGCTGGTGAAACTCTAACTTCTGGTAAATGCCCTTCTTGCATGGCCCACTCGAAAATAGCGTTCATTGTACCTTTAAGTTCTTTACGAACATTCTTTGAAGCACCTTCTTCATAGGCAAGCTTTATGACATTTCTGCAATCTGCAATTGTGATCTTTGTCGCTGACTTGTTAGCAATATACTCCATCCAGTTATTGACTCTTGCGATGTGATCTCTCAATCGTCCTTTTCCAAATTTTCGAGAAGGATATTTTGTCCAATACCTCTCAAAAGCAGATGCCATTCCTTTAAACTTTAACCATTCAGATTCTTTCTCATTCAAGCGATAAGCTGTAAGTGGTATCCACTTATCTCTTTTCTTTATCGCTTCACTTAGAGTTTTAATTTTTGTGATTCGTTTTTGAGAATTAACAAATTGGAATTTTTTGGATCTCAGAAAAATATAAACGCGATAATATTCTTTACCGCCCTCAGTGTATTTTGCAATATACTTAGGCAGTTCATTATCTTGTTCATCAGTTGTTTGTTGTGAGTTCATACGAAACCTCCTTGATTAATCAAGGAATTTTCAATGTACTCGTCTAATTCTCGTCTGCTAAAGAGAAGTCTTCCATTAGGTTTATAAGCTTTCAGTTTATTGCGATAAACTAAATTTCTTATGGCCCCTTCTGATGGTTCTCCATCATCTTTTAAAATTCTCAGATAGATGGCGGCTTCTCTTACTGATAACCATATTAAATTGTTAAAGAGCGTAGAGGAATTATCCTCTTTTATATTGTCGCTCATTCTAACAAATACCTTTAGTTTTAACCATCACTGGCGGATAAATTTTCATAGTTTTGTGAATTATAAGTACCTCCTTGAATAGGAGCTTATAGAGCAATGGCCATGCCATGTGACGAAATGTGATAGTTTGTGGTCTTAAGTGAGTGGTATTACTTGTACAGAAAAGACTTAAGGAAAATTAAGAGGTCAGATTTGACTTTTTTTAAGGGACAGTTTTGTACTATTTACTTCTGGTGGGGAGTTTATTTTTTCTTCGGAGGACGGCCAGGCTTTTTTCTGACTCCTAGATCAATTTCTATCTGATATGTTGCTTGGAGAATCTTTAATTTGGCAGCAAATTCATGGTCTCCGTAAAGGCTCCAGGTATCTTGAATTATCTCTTCCATATCTGAAAGAATTGGCTTTTTGGAGAGAGTTTTAATAATTGAAGTTAAAGTTTTCTTAAGTTGTGCAGGAGTTGCTTTATAAAAACCGCATAATAGTAGTTCGTAGGTGGCTTGAGTTCCTTCACCTCGATGAGCTTGGTAAACCGTTGATTCTGCTACGCCATAGAATTTTCCAGCCTCAATCCATTGAGAAACATCTTCCCCAATAGCCTCTTTTGAGGCCCTATACAGGGATTCTACTAATATTTCTTTTATACTCTCTTTGGAGTTCGTAACTCTAGTCAACGCTCTGTCTCATATCTGATGTTTTTCAAAGGCTATCATAAAATACTGGATGCGTCTAAGGGATTGTTATCGCTGGACTTTTTATATTCTATTATGTATAATGCATAAATATGGGAATTGCATAAGGAATAATAAGAAGGAATAGATCATGACAGGAAATGACGGAATGATAAGAACGAACCTATCGCCAGAAAGTTTTAACTCAACCCTTGAAGAGGCAAATGACTTTTATGTCTTAAAAAGAATTGTGAAGGTACTTGGGGGAGGGAGTTCAGGGAACGGTGATAAAGGTTATTTTTTTTCGAGAATCCTTGTTTTGTTTTGGTCTGAGGCTTTGAACGATCCAACAGTTGATATTGATAAGGATGAAACCACATCCAAGATTATTCAATCTTTTTTGGATTATAAAAAGATGAGAGTTATCGTTTTGCTTCCTGACCTAGTTAAGCCCGAGGGCCAGTCAAATGAGGAATTTCTGGTTGAGAAAGAAGAAATTAGAGGTTCATTCAATTATCAGTACACAATGGGAGCAGAAGATATGAAATCTCGTGGTGCAATGATGCTTATGAGGTCAATGGGGAAGGAATTGAAGGTCGCTTTTGTAAATGCAGAGAAGGGTGAAGGCCAGAACGAAAATTCTTAAAAAAAGTATCGAAGTAAGAGAAAGGAGAAAGAATGAATTTTGATGAATCAAACCAGAAAACAAGTTCAAGTTCTTCTCCTAGTCTAAATGAAAGAATTATTTCAGAAATTTCAGTTCCGCTCACATTAATTTCCGAACGAATAAATTGTCTCTTAGATGAACGAAGTTTTTCAAAAACGAAGTGGGTATCAGTTAAAAATAAATTTGAAGAAGTTAGAGATTTCATTGGTAGTTTAAGAGGGAGTTCAGAAGTCTTAAAATCAAAATATCGAGAAGATATTTTAGATTTAGCTCATACCATCAACAACTGCCTTGCCGTCTGCTTTATTTCAATTGATAGAATTTGCAGAACTGAAAAAGGAAGTCATGCTAGTTGGGTAAAAGATGCTGAAAAAATCAACGATACTGTAGCTAAGATTCAAGAAATTCTTAAAGGCTCTCTGCCGATATTCGGTACAGCTTGCCTGGCAGGAGAAGGTGTACAGCAATGAAGAGAATTAAAAATGTCCTGTGGGTGGATAAGAATATCGAGTGTTACAAGTTTATCTTAATTGATAAATTGAAAGAAACGACCTTTGGAGAAAATGTTAATATTGAGTTCTTCTCAAACTTTGAAGAGGCACTTAATACCTCGTTGAAACCTGTTGATTTCGTCATTTCTAATTACAACTCTTTCTTTTGGAGTGATTACATTCCTGATGATAAAGCTCCTAGTGATAAAAAGAAGTATTGCTTCTTTTTATATGAAGAAATAACGAAAAAGTTTCCACTTGTTCAATTCATTTTGCATACTGCGCTTCCACATACGGAAGATCCCTTAATATCTATTTATGACAAGAGTTTTGAAAACTTTCACTTTATCTCTAAAAATGAGCCTAATTCCATAAAAAACATTCTATCCCTTATTACGGGAGAACTTGATCTATACGAACTAGAAGCTAGATTCGGGATAAAGCCAAGACCAAGTAATGTGCTTTATTTGCGCTAATAGAAAGAAGAGAGGGAGAGATGAAAGAAGAGATGATTACTGTTCTTTATTGTGAAGATGAAAATGATTTGAGAGAAAACGGTGTTGAGATTCTTAATGAGATTTTTCCTGGCTCAACGGTAATTTGTTGTGAGAATGGTGTCGAAGGACAACGGGAGCTTGATACAGGTACTAATTTTGACTTGATTTTATCTGACTACAATATGCCCTCATCAGACGGAAAGAATGGTGATGGAAAAGCTCTCTATGAGCATTATAAAAAAACTAAAATAAAGGCCCCTTTTATTATCTGCTCTGGCAGAAGCAAAGCAGATTTTAAAGAATACTTGGATGATGAAGATTTCTTTTATTTAGAAAAGGTAGCTTTTGGTTTTAAATCAAAAAAGTGGTTCCGAGAAATTCTTGAGGCTCATAATGAAATGAAGAAAGAAAACTGCCAAAGGGGGCTATGATGGATAGAAGAGATTATAAATACGTTTTAGCAGGCCAAGAGAGTTCAACCGACGCAATTGATGAGTATAAGCGTTTAAAGTTTCAAAATCAGCTACCTCAATATCTTATTAGTAATTTGTTTAAAAAAGAGGATTTTTCATTTGTAAAGGACGGGTTTGAAATACTCGACTCGGGATTTGGAGCTGCCTGTTTTTCAGAATTTGTATTAGACTCTTCATCTGCTGATAACATGAAGATTAATGCTGTAGATCGGCTAGAGCCGCTTTTGAAATATACTATTTCTGAAATGAACGAGAGTAGAGCAACTATCTTTAATCCAATTGTAAATAACTTCTTAACTTTAGATGATGTAGGTAGTGCAAGTCAGGATCTAGCAATTACTCGTTACACTTTTCAGCACGTTCCCTATGAAATGGATAAGTATGCAAGATCAATTAATAGGGTTCTTAAGCCAGGAGGAAAGTTCTTTATTATAGATGGAGATAACATATCCTCGAATATTCAAACCTTTGATAAAGAGTTTAATGAGCAAGTCATTAAAGTTTCGTATGGTTTAGAAAGTTTTCATCCTCAAAGTTGTCCTCTCATCTACAGGTCGCTCTATGAAGAGGGATTTGTCGTGAATGAGAAGAGGCACTTCTTATCAGAGTTTACAACGGAGAAGCACCTTTTAGATGAAAGAAAAGTTTGGGAAATGCGATTCAAGAAAGTTAAGTCTTTCATAGCCTCGATTTTGGGAGGAAGAAAAGAAGCTGAGATTTATGTCGGAAAGTTTTTAGATGCCTTTTATGACAAAAATACCATGTTCTATATGAACCAGTTTGGCTTTATTGCTGAAAAAGCTGCTTAATAGTTTTATAAATCGTTATGGCCATTATTTCTGATGAGCTTTTCTTAGAGCGTTTAGGGGCTTATATTACCCACAAAAGAAAACGAAAAGGATTAGGGCAAAAAGAAGTTGGCCTAGAAGTCGATCAATGCCAAAGAGATATTTCTGAGTATGAAAATGGTGATCGTATGATGAAAGCGATTCTTCTTTTTAAGTTAGCAGAAGTCCTAGATATGCCCTTAGACGATATTATGAAAAAGTGTATGACTGTAGGACAAAATAGTTAAAGTTATAAAACAATGTAACTTTCTTTAAAAACAAAACCTTATGAAAGCAAGCCAACGAGGGTTGGCACATTTTTTAAGTTTGTAAATAAATTCCTCCTAGATCAAAAATATTCCAATACTGAATAAATAAGCAATAAATAATTAAAAAAACAACCTCTCCCTTTAGGCGAGAATTATGGATATATCTTTATTTTTAGCTGAAACCTAAAATTGAAATTAATCAATTATCTATTTTTCAATCGACCGGCCCTCAGTCCCTTGAAAGGCGAAGTTTTAAAATGAAAAGACATTCACTGTTCCTGCTCAAGATGAGTCTAATCTTCTCTCTTCTATTATCCTGTAATCCAACCGAACAAGAGCAAAGTGAGATCGACGCTGCTCTGATCTCCCAAGGTTGTGAGCTGCCACCTAGTTTTGAAGGGTATTCCTGTAAAGGACGATTCATTGTTAGGAATGAAGCCGACTTAGAAGCATATTATCAATCAGACTTTGGAATGAAGAATGGATATGCAAGGCATTTGAAAATTGACTCCAATTTCGTAGCTCC
>CATLVA010000090.1 GCA_950060715.1 uncultured Oligoflexia bacterium
ATTGAGGCAAATATCGTTTATATGGGGGTGTTGTTCCGTTATGGTTTCGCATTTTTATCTAATAATACCAATAATGAAGAAGGTACCTATCAGGTTTTTGGAGTTCCAGGAATTAGGGCCGGCTTGAAATATAATTTTTCCAATAAATTCGGTGTTCGTATGACTCTAGGCTTCGAGGAACTCAGGGCCGAGAGGATTGAGCGTAGTGATGATTCAGGTACGCTTCCTGACAGAGCAAGGTATTATGATGGAAGAATTGGTTTTGGACTTAGCAAGTTTTTTTAAGGTGGATATATGAAGTTATTATTAGTTTTATTATTAATCACATTTTCTGTTTTTACTCATGCTCTTGAGATAGACGAAAAGTTAACTCTAAGAATTGTTAACACATCCGAATCAAAAAAAACGATCCTCATAAATAGAGGTGTAGAAGATGGTATTGCTCAAAACGATCATGCAAAATTTTATGTATCCTCAGGCGTTGTCGCAAGGGGAGTATGTATTAAGCTTTCACCGACACGCTCAGTATGGTCGCTATATAGACTCGTTAATGCAGACTTTATTCGTGACGAGCAGGTAATGAAACTTAAAGTGACTCCAGCAGTTAAAATCACCAAGGATGAGTCACGTATGCTGGTAGAAGATGATACTGCAACTAATACGGTTAAAGACCCAAGGGACTTAGGAATTCCTCTGGCCGAGGGGGCGAATGACCTGACTTTTGATCAAAATGCCAAAGTAGCAAGGGATATGGATTTCAAAGAAGAAGTTTCACTATTAGCAAAGAACAAAGAAATTTATGCCATGTTTAGCTATAGCGCTGCTACAGAAAAAGTTTCACCAGACAATAATCTTGATGAGTATACACGTGAAGTGAATAATATTCTCTTTCGCGCTGGTGGAGAGTGGTTTTTTCCGCGAGAAGATGCTTGGTATACTAGGATTTCATTTATGGCCAACTTCACCATGGAGAGAAAATCCATTCAAGCCTATCAAGGAGCCGCTACAGAAGAAACTAATAATGAGTTTGGTTTTGGTGTGAACGTTTTCCCATTTAAAAGACCTTCTCAAACGGAATCTTTGATTCATTATTTTAATTATACTTTTAGCTTGGGGACTAGCTCCTCTAGTTTTCAAACTGGTTCAGAAGCCGGAACTGGAAGTGAAGCTGACGATATTGTAGATGGTTCAGTTTTAGCGAACTCGTTTGGCTATGGAATGCGCTATTATACTCAAAGTGGGTACGGGGCGAGGATAGAGTTTTCCTATTACCTAAGAGGAGAAACTTTTGCGGCGGATTCTTCTAATACAACATGGATTAAAACCAATGTCGGTCCAAGAATCTTAATGGGGATTTCTAAAAGATTCTAATTTTATATTTTCGAGAATCTCTTTTAACTCTTTATCCTCTAAGTGATCGAGGGAAGGAAGAGATAATCTTCTCGAGATTAAGTCTTCTTTGGTCACAACAAATTCATCTTGAAGAATCTTTTGAATATCACCTTTAGTGACGTTCTTTTCAAAAGGGTTCTTTACAATAGAAGTGACTCTTAGTGGTGAAAGGGTGAGCTTTTTATTGTGAGGCACTCCGAGCTGCTTAAATATTTTGGCATTCAGGTCTTGTGCCATCTTTCTAAATGTTGTGTATTTACCACCGACTATGACATGAACACCTGGTTTTGGTTCGTAAAGCTTATGATGCCTTGAGGTTTTTGAGCTCGACTGGCCTGCTTTAACCAATGGCCTAACCGCTGCAAATTTTCCCAGGATATCAGCGTCTTCGACTGGGTCATTTGGAAAGTACTCAAGCAGGGTCGCTTTCAAGTATTTAATTTCATCTTCAGTTGGTTTGATATTAAGAAAATTCTCACTTGGATCAAGTGGGATTTCCGTAGTCCCCACGAGTATCGTTTCTCTTTGAGGGATGACAAAAATAATTCGTCCGTCGTTTGTTTGTAAAACTATCGCTTGATTTAATGGGAGTGCTGACTTCTTTAGCCAAAGATGGGTTCCCTTGGATGGAAGTAATACAGGTTTCCAATCAAAACCTAATTTCTTCATAACCTGGTCAGTGAATGGGCCGGTGGCGAATATTATTTTTTTAGAAAACGCAGATTCCCGCTCTTTCGTGAAAACATCCTCATAGACAACTTCAAAATTATTATCTTCACCTTTGACTTCGATAACTTTTTTATAATTTTTAGCGATACATGCGTGGTTGTTAATTCCATCATAGATGCATTCAAGCCCAAGCTTACTATCGTCAACAATACCGTCAAAATACATCCCAGACCCTCTAAGGTCTTTTGAATTTAGGCCAGGAAGTTTTTCCAGTGTTTTTTTAGCACTATAAGTTTTGTGAGGGCTATTTTTAAAAACAGAGAGAAAGTCGTATAAAAAAAGACCTATTCTCATAAAGAATAGCGGCCATTTGCTGTTTTTATAAACTGGAAGAAAAAAAGGGATTTCTTTACTGATATGTGGAGTGAGTTTCAGCCAAAGATTTTTCTCTTTTAAAGCTTCAAACACTAAAGCGAAATCAAGATTTTCTAGGTAGCGAATACCTCCATGGAGCATCTTACTACTGCCTTGACTAGTTTGAGAGTTGAAGTCGGCTTGATCTAGTAAGAGACAGGAAACATCATGCAAGGACTGCTCACGAAAAATTCCAGCGCCTACAATTCCGCCACCTATGATGATTGTATCGAATTGCTTTTGTGTATTTTGATTCATTTTATTTCATTAATTTCTTTCTAACCAAACGAGGTTTCCACTACAGACTACTTGGTATTGTGCTCCACCATCGAGGTAGGAGTCAATTGAGATTGGCGTGATAGTGAAATTTATACCGATCACTCCGTTAGCTTTCTCTTCGATTGCTTTAACTCTAATCTCTTCAAGTAGATCCTTATAGATAGAATCTAGGTTATAATTTTGCTTCTGAACAGAGGGTCTGTCTGTGATATCTCTTAGATAATCAGGTTCAGATTGAGAGGCAAGATAGTTTTCTCGCTTTAGGCGTAAACGGCTTATTCGTCTTTGATCCTCAGGAGCGATATTATCTATAATTTCGTCTTCTAGTTGAGATGATTTGTTCAGGTCTGTTGCATTTAAGACCGTTGAGTGGGTAATAACACCAATATGCTTTTTGACCACATGGCCATCTATTTGATTGAGGGTGGTCGTCATAACTAAAGAGTTGTCTAACAAGTCTTTGGCCTGAAAATGATGCCTTTTATTCTGGTTGAGAACTTTTTTGGTGATAAGCCCACGGTCTTGAGATTCATAGCTCTTTGGCGGATGTATTTCTTCTGTAAGGCCCATTAAGATTTCACAGTCGAAAACTCTAAGTTTATGACATACGATAATGGCCACATATTCACTAAGCCTAGGAATTAATACTTGGCCGTGAGCGAGGTTTTCGCGCATTGATTCCCTATCATCGGCTAGGTTAAATTCTGTTAGCACATCTAAAATACCTTCAATATCTTCATAGAATCTTAGGTTTTTTACGATGATACTAAATGGAGGGTTACCCTCGGCAGAATAGTCTATATGGAGCTGTTCTTTTGCAAATTGAGTGAGGTCTTCAAGGGGCTCAGGTTCACTCCAGCTCTCTATCGGCTGATGCTCAATCTCTGTTTTAGTGATCTCAGTCTTAGTGAGCTCTGGTTCTTCTTCAGGAACCAATTCATCTTCTGGTGTCAACCGGGATGATGAGAGGTTAGTAGATGTGAAGCCTGCATTGGTTAATTCTGGTTTCCAGGCAGTTTCAGGTTCTGATTCAGGCTCTGGCTCCGGCTCAGTTTCTGGTTCAGGCTCATCGAGATACCCTTGTGAATCTTCAAATTCTTCGTTTTCTTCTAAGCTTGTCTCTGAGAAGTCATAGCTAGGTTCATCGGAGTCATTCTCATCAAGTGAACTATCAAAGGAAGAATCGAATTGAGAGGATTCAAACTCTTCTCCAAATTCATCTTTAAGCTCATTTTCAGGCTGATCTTCCAGCTGATCAGAAACCTCAGGAGGCAGCTCTGTAGGAAAATCTTCTGCTGGGTCACCTATATCTTCAGACGGAAGATCGGGAAGATCAGATAGACCCATTTCGCTGGCCATATCCTCGAGAGAGGGAATATCTTCCTCATCTTCCTCGTCGTGATTAAAGTCTGCTAAGTCTTCAATCCTAGTGATATCTTCGTCGTCTGAACTCACTTATGCTCCGTGACAGTGCTTAAATTTCTTACCTGATCCACAAGGACAAGGATCATTTCTTCCAACTTTAATTTGTCTGCGCTCAACAGGCGTAGAGGCTGCTGCTGCAGCGGCAGCTTCGGCTGCTTCTTGAGCTCTCTTGTGAGCCTCTAGTTGCGCCTCTAATCTAGCTTGTTGTTCGCGCTTTATCTCTTCAATTTCTTCTTGAGTGTATAGTCTTACACTAAAAATACGCTCTACACAGGCACGACGAACTTGTTCCTTCATCGCTTCAAAAAGATGGAAGGCTTCTCTTTTGTATTCAACTAGAGGATCTTTCTGAGCATGAGACCTCAAATTAATCCCTTCTTTTAAATGATCCATATTAAGAAGGTGATCCTTCCAGAATTGATCAAACGTAGATAGAAGTACTTCTCTGATCGTCACAACAACTTGCTCTTTTTCATAGGCACTAAATTTATCATCAAGTGCTTTATTACCTTTGCTGATAACATATTTTTCAAGCTGAGAACTGAAATCTTTAGAACACTCATCAACGGTTAGATTAAGCTCAGTGGAGAATAAACCGTTAATAGAGTTATTGATAGCTTCCCAGTCCCATTCATTAAGAGGAGCTTTTTTATCTTGAGGTCTAAGGCTCTCGACAATTTGTAGAGAAACATCTTCTATCATCTCTTGGAGAAGTTCTCTATTGCCGTCGTCATTGAGGATTTCTCTTCTTAAACGGTAAATGACTTTACGTTGCTCGTTCATAACATTATCGAAGTCGAGTAAGTGCTTTCTAATATCGAAGTTATGACCTTCAACTCTTTTTTGTGCTTTAGCAATTTGATTACTTAAAATCTTAGCTTCAATAGGCTCATCTTCTTTAAGGCCCATCTTTTCCATGAGACCTTTGGCCCTGTCGGACCCAAAAATTCTCATCAAATCATCTTCAAGAGACAAAAAGAATTTTGAAGCACCTGGGTCACCTTGACGACCTGAACGCCCTCTTAGTTGGTTATCGATACGTCTTGATTCGTGTCTTTCCGTTCCGATAATATAAAGTCCACCGGCAGCTTTAGTTTCTGGGGTTAGCTTAATATCGGTACCACGACCGGCCATATTGGTTGCAATGGTAACAGAACCAGGCTCTCCGGCTTTAGCTACAATATCTGCTTCTCTTTGGTGTTGTTTCGCGTTTAGAACTTCGTGATTAACACCCATTTTGTTTAAGTAGTTAGAGATGATTTCAGACTCATCAATAGTAATAGTCCCCACTAAAACTGGTTGCTTTCTTTCGTTACACTCTTTGATTAGTTCAGCGATGGCGCGATATTTTCCATTTTTATTGGCGTAAATAACATCTGGATGATCTATTCTGGCAATCGGTAGGTTAGTAGGTATAACGACAACCTCTAGGTTGTAGATCTTTCCAAATTCTTCGGCTTCTGTGTCAGCTGTACCTGTCATACCGGCGAGACGGTTATACATCTTGAAATAATTTTGAAAAGTAATTGAAGCCAGTGTTTGGTTTTCAGATTTAATCTGAACGCCTTCTTTCGCTTCAATCGCTTGGTGAAGACCGTCTGACCAGCGAGAACCCTCTTTAAGACGACCAGTGAATTCATCAACGATTATAACCTTTCCATCTTTTACTACATACTGCTTGTCGATTTCAAAAAGGGTATGAGCTCTCAGTGCTTGGTTAATATGGTGAAGTTTATCCATGTACTGAATATCATAAAGGTTATCAATTCCTAAAATTTCTTGAATCTTTACAACACCATCATCTGTTAGAACTGCTGTGTGAGTTTTCTCTTCAACGGTATAATCAGTTTCAGGGTTAAGTTTAGGAATAACTCTATTCATTTGAACATAAAGGTCACTATTTCCTTCAGATGGTCCTGAGATAAGTAGTGGAGTTCTTGCTTCATCAATAAGAATGCTATCAACTTCATCAACTATTGCTAATCCACGCTCTTTAAAAAATAAATCTTCATAATTATTTTTACGGTGAAATAGTTCTTTAATTTCTCCTAGTTGATAATCTGAGAATGAATCACCCTTTATAACTTCATCATCTTCAAAGACACATTTAGATAGAATAGCAAATAAATATCTTGAAAGGATTTCATATATATCGCAACCTATAAGACGTTTTTTGATATAAATTTCATCATACAATAAATCATATGCTTTATTATATTCTTTACTATTAAAACTG
>CATLVA010000091.1 GCA_950060715.1 uncultured Oligoflexia bacterium
CTTATGTTCGTTTTCCCATCGTTTTGGGTAAAGAAGACTATACAAATCGATTGATCTTTCACGTAAATAAAATCAAAAACGGCGAAGAAATATTTTTTCATAATCTTGAAGCCAGTATTTCATTTATAGCAGCCGAAGATGCCGCTAAATCTTTACTTCATATCGCTGATAATAATATTCTAGGCCCTATTAATTGCTGCAATCAAGGTTCAATTAAAATTGGAGAGCTCGTAGAGTTGATTGAACAAAAAGTGAATAAAAAAGTTGTGCTCGCAAATGAAAAATCAACAGACAATTCTTCTCCTTACGGAATTGACCAAGATTGGTATATGAGTTCAAAAAAGCTTCAACAAAGTGGATTAAGTCTAACTCCAGTTAAAGAAATGGTATCGAAAGTGCTCACAATGGTGTAAGACTAATCACTATGATTAAGTTAGTTCTACTTATTGTTTTTTCTCTACCGACTTATGCTGCTTTAGAGCTTGATAAAAAATGGCAAATTGATCTTCTTTCAACATTAAAATCACAACAAGAAAGCTACGGCCTAAGTGCCAGGTATTTTTTAACGGATCGCTTTGATATCAATATTACTAGATCAATTGAAGTCACAGGTTTCGCCTCTACAATTGGTACCAGATACTATACAGGACCGGCGGGAGATAAATGTTACTTCGTAATTGATTGCCAAGCGAGATACTATCTCGGACTTCAAGTCGGCATTACAGAGAGTGGAAGTATTTCAGAAAATTCTGGAGACTCTAAATACAGTGTTCGCTCCGGACAGTACTATCAATTGGTTTTAGGCTATTTCAATATCTATGCCGATCGGTACGTATTCTCAGCTGATATTAATTACAATACTTTCGTTGCTGAGCCTGTATCAAAGATTAAAAGAGGAGACCGCTCTGAAGCAGTGAGAGATACAATCTCTCAATACTTCAGTTCAGGCCTGGGTGTAGGTCTTAGTTTTGGTTATCTATTTTGAGATAATAGAGCACGTTCAGTATCATGAATCAGATGATAAAGATTTTCACCTTTTTTCGACGCTCTAATATCTTGGTGATTGGGTTTTCTAAGCTCCATTGAAACTTCATTTAAAGGAGCACCACTACTATTTACCGGATTCAAAATTTGAAAACCAACTATCAACTTTGTCGCCTCGGGTACTCTAGTAAGAATTTTTCTAGCTTGTTCCTTCACAGCATTCTCTATCGATTGGGTTCTATGAAGTTTTCCCCATTCAATTAGTAACTTTTCCATACGACTCTCCTTTTTTGTTATAATTCGACTTTTCTATATTTAGACTCGATCATTGAGTAAATCCCAAAGGCAATGAGTCCCAGTCCCATTGTCGAAAGGAGTATCTCTCCAAAAACTAGATTTTGAATAAGTTCAAGCGAACTTTTCAATTTAGCTTCCTCGTGACCGAGGTTACTTTGACTAACTTGATAAAATAAAAAAGCGACACCGATAAAGGCGACACCTTTAGAAATCAAACCAAACTGGCAAAAATATTTTAACTTTGTAGATGGTTTTGTTTTGAAATATTTCATAAACCCGGCTTTCACGCCTTTGGATATATGAGCTATTCCTGCACCGAGGACACCTATAGACACAAACATAATTGCGTAAGGTCCCCAACTCTGCTCCATAATAAAACTCACCCAGTCTTTTGAGCCCATATCATCATTGGCTGACCCTTCTATTAATTTCATTGCCCAATAAGCAAGCGAGAGATGTGTAATCGAGGAAATAAATAAACCGCCACGTACCGCTATCCCCTTAGGACCCATCCCGTGATCATCTGTATCTTTAACACTTTGAGTGAAACGCCAAATTGAGTAAAGAATCAACCCAATGACTGTTAAACCTAGTAGGATGCGCCCAAAAGGTGCGTGTAATAAAACTCGAAGTGACCCCTTAGTTCCTTTTGGCTCGGTTGAGCTATAAGCAGCAAGTAAAGTGAAACCACCACTAATTAGATAGACCCAGCCTCTACTCAGATAACCTGCGCGAGCTATATAAGAAAGTTCTTTACGTGTATCCATTCTACTCTCCCAACACCATATTTTAGGAAAAATCGGAGATATACTCCTTCAAAGAATGTGTAGATAAGATAAAATTTTAATCACATATTAGACTATGACTTCAAAAGCTCTGAAATCAGGTCGGCTTCAGGAAGATTTTTCCAAAATTTCTTTGGCATTTCATTCATCATAGCTTTTGAGTTTTTACGCGACTTATTATAAATGCTTGAGTAATAAGTTTTCCAAATATCATCCCAAGCATCATTTGTCTCAAAGGGATCTTTTGCAACCCCATCGGAGAAATGGATTTTTTTCAAATCCCAATAGGCAGTTACATCAGGAGTAGCGATAATCCATTTTTTATCACCAAATCGCCTCACAAAAAAATCTGCTGTATGCTTTAAGATTATATGCTCAGGCTCAAACCATGAAACATACATTGACTCACCTTCGGCATCTTGCATTTCACGAAAACGAACGAAGGCATGCATTTTATGGATATCACGACCGAGGGACTTTCGTTGCCGATAAAGCCAAACAATATCAGGATCAGAAACTTTTTTTAATAAATTTTTATTCTCAAAGTACAGTCTATACAAAATTCGATAAAGTAATGTCCACTTCGAGCTATCTCTAATCATAGAAACGTACTTTGCATCTTTTTCAAAACGAAGGAAAAATTCTGAACTAAAAAATAGAGGCTTAAATTCTGATCTCTCCTTCGGAATCTCTAACTCCAAAAGGGTGGGTATATCAGTATCCCAATTTATCTCTTGGGGCCTAACTCCTGCAGCTAAATACTGCTTAGATACCTCTAACCATGATCGAAATGTATTATCAAATTTGGGAGTGTACATCTTTGACCTTTAAATCAGCACAAGCTGCTCTTCTTTTGGCTTAAATAATTTATCAAAATTCTGTGTCTCTAAAAAACTAAGATCCGGATTCGTATCGTGTACAGTGATAAAATATTTTGCCTTATTCAGAGGAATCTTCATTCGAATTAAATCTTGCATCCAAAGTCTTTGAATTCGCCGCAATTGAATAATCTTATCAACTGAACGCACTCCGAGTCCTGGCACTCTCAGCAGTTGCTCCCTTGAAGCTTTATTTAGATCCAGAGGAAAAAAACTACGATTATCTAACGCCCAAGCGACTTTGGGATCAACTTCTAAACTCAAGTTTTGAGTATTTTTTGTCAGCTCATCAGCTTTAAACCCATAAAATCGTAAAAGCCAATCGGCCTGATACAGACGATGCTCCCTCAATAAAGGTGTTTTAGTAGCGAGTAGATCTCCATATGAATTTTCTATCGGAGTATAAGCACTGTAAAAAACTCTTCTCAATGAAAAAGCATCATAAAGATTCTCAGCGCGAGTTAGAATCGATTTATCGGAGTTCTCAATAGCTCCAACAACCATTTGAGTTGATTGTCCCGCAGGTGCAAACTTCGGTGTGCTTTTAAATTTCTTTTTATCTTCTTTATATTCTAGTGTTTTTTCGGCCACATCACTCATTGCACTCTGTGCTTGAGAGATTGTCTTTCCAGGAGCTAAAATATCGAGTTCTTCTTGAGTCGACATTTCGATATTAGCGCTTACCCTATCCGCCCAAAGTCCAGCTTTTTGAATCAGCTCTCTTGAAGCCCCTACAACAATTTTTAAATGTATATACCCGTTAAACTTATGAATTTCCCTGAGGTCTCTTGCGACTTTAATCAATTGCTCCATAGTATAGTCAGAATTTTGAATGACGCCCGAACTTAAAAACAAACCTTCAATATAATTTCTACGATAGAGCTCCATCGTCAAAGCAACCACTTCCTCAGGCTTGAACCTCGCACGCTTTATATCGTTTGAACTTCTATTCACACAGAACTTGCAATCGTAAATACAAAAATTTGTCAGGAGGATTTTTAAAAGGCTTACGCATCTGCCGTCGGGTGTGTAGCTATGACAAATCCCCATTCCTTCAGAGTTTCCAAGTCCGCCTTCAGCTCTTTTACGGCTACCTTCACTTCTTGAGCAAGATGCATCGTATTTTGCGGCGTCTGCGAGTATTGAAAGCTTATGTTTAATTCCATTTAAAGATATTGCCATACTTACGTATAACTTACGGACGCAAAAATTGCAAGATTTAGAAGTTATAGGGGCCTAGACAAGCCTTGAGTGTTTGATTTTTTTTAATATAATCTTCACTCACTTTCAAAAGGTTCGATATGTCAGAAAGCACAAATGAAAATTGTATTGAAATAAAACTGCAACCAAGATTTAAAGACACCGATGCTTTAGGCCATATCAATAATGCAAGTATAACCACTTGGTTCGAGGAAGGAAGACAGCCGATCTTCAAATACTTTATCCCTGACCTTGATCCGAAAAAATGGAATCTTATCATCGCAAGAATCGAAGTAGACTACTTAGCGCAAGCTCATTATCAAGGTGAGATCTCAGTTAAAACAAATATCGCAAAAATTGGGAATAGCTCATTTCAATTATTACAAGAAGCTTACCAAGGCGACACTCTTGTTAGCCGAGCGAAGTCATTTTTAGTGCATTTTAACTACGCGACTCAAAAATCAGAAACGATTCCTGAGTCAATCAAAGAGAATTTAGCCAAACATTTGATATAGGATTATACTGATACGGGTAAAGAGAATCTTGTTGAAGTGCCCAGTCCTGGATTCGACAATATGTGGAAAGTACCACCGACACTTTTTATTGTTTCAATCGCGTGCTTTAGCCCAAGCCCGTTGCCTTTTTTCTTTCCGTAAGAAATATGTTCCTTCAAAATTTTTTCCAAGATATTCTTGGGAATCCCTTTTCCATTGTCTCTTATTTCAAGATCAACAAACTCATTTCTCTTTTCAATTCTAATATTGATCTCTCCGGCACGATCTTCAATTGCTTCTATGGCATTATTAAGAAGGTTTGAGAAAACTCTACTAAAATTTGACTCATCCATTTTTACAATGCTGTCATCAACATTAGAGTCAAATGTGAAGCATATATTATTAGAAATTACTTTCTTTTCTTGGATTATGTTCTGAACTGCTGAAGTGATCTCTGTTATTTCTTTTAGTTTTCGATTTGAAGCAAGAAGATCTTCGGAGATATTGAAAAGTCTGTTCGTAGCCATTTCAATGAGTTCTACTCCTTCTTCACTGTTCGCCATTCCACTTTGAGTAACCATGGCCAAAACATCTAAAGGTGACTTTATATCATGAGCAATCTGCAAGGCGAGTTTACTTACAGCCTGTACCTTTTCTTTTTCTTTAATTTTTGCTTCTTGCACCTGTATTCTTTTCGCAAGTGAGTGCAATTTTTCTTTAATTTGATAAATCTCTTTTATTTCACTATCTAATTTAATCTTCGAAAGGTCATCACTCTTTGAAAATGATTCGAGTTCGCTAGACAGATTCTCTAACGGCTCAGCTAGCTTATTTCCCATTGCGAACACTTCTCGCATACTTAAAAAATAAATTAAGGCAATTAGTGCAAGCGTTCCCATCAGAACAGAAATAAAGACTTTGGTTGGAAGCTTTCTATTGACTACAATTGAGCCAATTAAATTGGCTCCATTCCTGAGCTCCTCAAAAGAACTATAGAATACTTCGCCTTTTTGTAAATTAAATCCTATTGAGTTATTTATCTGAAAATTATTGCGCCCTTCAAAGATATGTCCTCCCTGTGATACAACTCTCAGATCGATATTTTCATAAGCACTTTCATTATTTAAAATGGTTCTTTCAATCTGAAATGAGTCTCCAACTTGTAACCAAAATGAAAAATTCTCTCTTAATGAATTTAGTTTCGATTCTGTATCTTTCTGAATATACATTACTCCGATTGCGCTTGTAATCGTTCCCAGAGCAATTGTAATAAGTCCAACAAACTTAAATGATTTTTTAAAAGAGTATGTTCTGCCAAAATTTCTAAAGCTTAGCATAGACCATTTCACTTTTGAGACAAATTGCAACGGCCTCTCTGTATATTAGTTTTCCAAGTTTAGTAAATTCTACCCGGTCTAAAGCTTCAACAGCTTTTTTAAGATCGTCTATTAAGCCTCTAAATCTTTCTTTATTATAATTTTTATCTCCTAAACCAAGGAATTTTTCGGGAGCGCTGATTATCAGCTCTAGCATATAAACGATAGCAATCATCGCATGTATACTCTGAATAAGAGGGCGTTTTGTCCGTCTGATTGCTGAAAAGACTGGAGTCCTATGACAATCATAGGCGATTTTATCGTGTCTTTGATAAGTAAAGAGCGCTTGGTGCCCGAGCTCATGAACTAAATTTAGTAAAAGCTCTACCTTCACTCTACCGGGTATCTGAGGAAGACTTAAGAAAATTCCCTTTCTATAGAAATGAGTGCTTACCCC
>CATLVA010000092.1 GCA_950060715.1 uncultured Oligoflexia bacterium
TATTAGCATCAATGGTAAAAGACTTAACTTTCCAATCATGGGCCTTGCTTAAAAGAAAATGTTCAACCCTACAAGTTGGAAATATCTTTCCTTTTTTAAGGTAACAAATATCTTTATCGGATTTATACTCACCCATGACATTAAAATTTTCTTTAAGATCAAAGGCGTCAGTGACTTCAGAAGTTAGCGAAGTATATAACTTCATATCCATCGGAATATTTGTATCTCCTGCAAATAGAGTCGGGAGCTTAAATTGCTTAAAGATATCAATTAATACTTCAGATGCACCTTTCAGGTTTTTTCTTAAATTATCAAAGTGAGAGCTGATAAAATAGAACTCCTTATTTTTCGATTTGAATTTTGCAATTAGAATTTGGCGGGGTAGGGCGGTTGACCATCCAAAACTAAATTTACCGTTATTGGGACCTAGCCAATAGTTCTTAGTCTCTAACAATTTAAACTTTTCTGAATCGTAGACAATAGCCGGGTCTGCATAGCTCACTAAAAAAGAGTCGGTAGCGATAATCTTATATTTGGGATAATTCTTAGTTAATCTCTCGACTTGAGATAGCGTGCGAATTTCTTGCAGGCTCATCAAATCAGGCTGGTGCTTGTCAATTACACTTTGCAAGCTCTTTATTCTCTCATCATATTTAAAAAAATTAGAACCTTTACAGAAGTCGCACATCGTATTGAAGTTTAAAACTTTGATACTGTCAGCTCGTACAGAGTTAATGATGAGAAAAATTAAAATTGCGATTTTCATTTCACATCAAAATTATAATATTTTTTAGGATTTGGCTCGTTCTTTAAAGAATAGTGCCACCACTCACGACGATAATTCTCAAAGCCATGATTTTCCATCGCTTTTTTCAAAATAAGTCGATTTTTTTTTGCTATATCAGGGATCGACTCGTTCGCTGTGTGTGAAAGTGGGCTAAAAAAATCAAAAGGTGTCCCCATCTCTACTGGTATGATTGAACTATTTCCTAGTTTGTAGATTGAGAGGTCTACAGTGGAGCCTCTGGAATGACCTGATTTTTTTGCAATATACCCTAGGTTAAATAGCTTCGTTTTTGGGAGTTTGGGATAGTACTTCTTTTTTGCCTCCGGCTTAACGGGAGATTGTGACCATCGAACAAAATGGTCGACACCTTTTTGAGGTCTATAACAATCGAAAAGATAAAGACCATAGCCTTGCTGTTTTAAATCTGCAGCGACCTTTTTAAGTCTTTCAGCCGCCTCTTTTAAAAGAAAGCATTTGTTTGCGTAATAACCATCTACTTTTTCAGAAGTAAAGTTCTCAGTTGTATTGTATTTCATGTCAACTTTTAGATTGTCGTGAGTTTCAATTACTGAAAAGTTTGAGTGAGTTTCGGCACTTGCGTTCGCTATAGCGAAAAATAGAAAGATTAACTTGTACATATATCTATTATAGTAACTCACTTGAGGGCTTCAACCCCAAAAATGACTCAGTTTTTAGGTAGGCTAGTCCTTAAGAAAAGTGAGATGGAAGTTTGTAAGTGTTCGAAATTACTGTAGTAACTTGAAGGCTACAACTATTAGGTCTCATTGCTTGTCTGCCAGACGGTAAAATATCCCTGTGAAAGGAGTTTGTCGTGAAATTTGGAATGTTTTTAGTTTTGACGTTGAGTTTAGTCGGTTGTCGCCCAGATCAAGAGGATTCAAATTTTAACGAACTCAATGGAGTTGATATTACCCAAGTTGATATTGATCAAGAAGTTGATTCTCAACATGAAGAACAAGATGATCTGGATGATCAAGATGATGATAAAAAAGGTGATTTGGTGTGCGCGGACATAGATTTATTAGATAAGTGTATAGAGCAACCTGAATGTCAGCCTGTCTATGAAGAGGGTATTACTATTGATTACGGTTTCGTTGGTTGTACTGTCTTCGCTGATGAAAAGCCAGATGTTCTTCCACTGCCAGAACCAATGCCTGGGGTAGCACCTGAGCTAGTAGGTGACAGTCCTAAAGAAGACGAAGAAGTACAGGTTGTTCTTCCTCCGCCAAGCTATGAGGATATTCTTTGTCACCAAATTGATCTAGACCAAAAAAATCCGGTGAAGAAAATCCAAGTGTGTCACGTTCCCGGAAATAATATAGAGAAAGCCCATACTATTTGTATCTCTATTAAAGGTTGGGAGAATGGTCACCAAAAAAGACATCAAGGAGCAGCCGAAGAGTCTTCTGATTATCTTGGGCCATGTAGAGAGTCTGACACTGAGGTGATTCAAAACTAGTTATAGATCTTTATTTCAACTGTACCGTTGATCGCTTTTTGAATGAGTTCATAATAATTCTTAATGCGATCAACGTATACGACAGGTTCTTTTCCTCTGGCATACCCATGAGGAAGTCTGCGAAAGTATTTTTTCTGAGATAGAAGTGGAAGAACAGCTCTTACTCCGGCCCATGTGTTAGGATTTCGATCTCTCCAAGCTGCTAATCCTCGGGCATCACGAAGGTGAGCGTATCCAACATTATAAGATGCTAATGTCATCCATAGTCTTGAATTCCCAGTAATAAATCTTGGAAGTCTGTCATAGATCTTTTTTAAATATCTAGCTCCGCCTCCAATACTTTCTTGAGGGTCAATTCTATTTTTTACCCCCATCATTTTAGCCGTGGCCCGAGTTAGCATCATAAGTCCCCTCACGCCTGTGGGAGAGAGGGCTGTCTCGTTCCAGTGAGATTCTTGGTAACTAATCGCGGCCAGTAATTTCCAATCCCAGCCAATCTTCTCAGCTGCATCGATAAAGAATTTTTTGTATTTGGGAAGTCTTGATTTTATTCTTTCATTGAACTTGTTAATATCGTAGGGGTCGAAATCTTGTGTGGTTGCATAGTATTTTTCTTTTAATGACTTAAGGCCTTTCTTTTTAAAGATATCGTTAAACCAAGTATTATAAATACTTTTTAATTCCTCGTTTCCTTTGTTCATCGCCCAGGCAACTTTATCTTTTTTACCAATGGTGAATGCAAGACGAAGATCAGGGTAAAACATTTGATTTAATTTTCTTATGTTTGAGTCAATAATAGTGCAGTCAGCTTGATGTTCCTGAACCTGCTCAAAAGTATGGTCTTGCGAGTCCTCTTGGTCTTCAATCCAAGTGAGGTTGGGGAGTTGCTTTTTTTCTTTTGATAGCATTTCAACATAACTAGTATTTTTAGGAACGATGACTCTCTTTCCTTCAAGGTCTTTGATCGACTTAACATTTTGGCTTTTGTGACAAATGACCTCTTGATTAACTTCCATATAAGAATCTGTAAATATGAGGTCCAGCTTTCTTTTTTCCGTTATCGTGAGGCTACCTATAGCGATATCTGCTTTATGGAGAACAAGCTTTTCCAAAAGCTTTTCAGTACTGTCTTCAGTATCGATGATCAATTCCACTTTTAGCCACTTAGCAAAGTCCTTGAGCATTTCATACTCGAATCCAGCAGCGAAGCCGTCTCGATCTTCAAAATAGCTGGTGGGAGAGTTACGAATGACAACTCTAAGTTTATTTGATTTTTTGATATCATAAAGAGTTCGAACTTCATCTTGTTGACATGAACTCATGATGAAAAGCGCGAAAAGAAGGAATAGTCTCATTCCTCTATTTTATGTTCTAAGACATTTTTTGCAATAAAGTCAGTTATTTGCCGGCTTTAAATTGGCAATTCTTTTAACGAAGCCTTTTAAAAATTTCTCGATGACATTTCCTGTAGAATTAAGGCTGAGTGCAGTTGCATCTCTTGCATTAACCTTTTGTAGATAATGGAAATATTCTTGCAAGTCTTCCTCACTCATATAGTTATAGTTCATATCCATAACTTTTTTCACCGCTGTTAGCTGTGCTTGTGCTTGAGTTTTTGCAATTTTCTTCGATTGTTCTTGAGCTTCATTTATATTGATCTCTGGCTTCATGGCAACAGTCATCGTTGTGTATGTGGTCTGGAAAAGTTTTTCCATAAGAAGCTCTGTTTGCTCCATCGTATTGCCTTCATCAAGGATATGATCAATTAGGTTTCTTTTGTCTTGTGATATTTCTGGTAGGTTTCCTGACTGAAATGCTTGTACAATATCGTCTTTATGTGCCTCTCCAAGTTCTTTGAGTTTCGCAGAAAGAGGGTGCTCCATTATCTCTAAAATTTTATGCAGGTCTTCTTCGTGTAATTTTGCATATTCATTTTTAAGTTCTTGTTCAAAGTCGAAAGATCTTACATATTCAATAAGTTCTTCACCATTTATTTTTTGAGATTTGACTATTTCTTGAATTGTTTGTTCGAAAGTTTTATTGAAGTCGGAAAGATTACTATAGTTAGCAATTTTATCGATGATAATTTTCTTTGAAGAAACTTCAACAACTTCTTGCGTATTTTGTTTTATAGCACTGGTCGTTGTGGTTACTTCTTGAGCTACCGCTGTTGGCAGAGCAATTGAGTCAGTTTCCTGTGGAAGTAAGGTCTCAATAGGATCCTTTTGATTTCTAGACAAAATAACTAGGGCAGTGACAGATAAAAGTAATAAGGCGGCAGTAAAGATTTTGGATTTTGATGTCTTCATGGGGTCTGTATACGTTGAAGTGAATGAGTATTCAAAAGAATAGTGAAATTTTTACCCTAAAGGCAAAGTTTTCGAGTGTGATTTCTTAGGTTTACCTTAAGTCTCTTAAGTTTCGATGAGATTCAAAATATCAAATTATACTTAGGATTAGCTTATGTTACGACAGCTTTTTGTGCTCCTCACGGTTTTATTAACGGTATCTTTTGCCAAAGCAGAGGTACATTTTACTCATTTTAAACCGACTTCAAAGTTTAAATCTGATCACAAGGCTGCTGTTTCACCAGTAATTGATGAGCTTTGGAAGAAAATAAAAGACGAAGGTTATAAGGCAGTTAATGGAGCGATAAAAAAGATTTTTGATCAAAGACAGCAAACCACAATTGGGCAGTATAACTTTCCTGAAATGAATTGGAGTGCGAACCTCGATTCCGATATTCAACTCGCAGTAGTGAGAACTTTGGAACCTCGCCTAGATCAAGAAGGATGGATTGTGCTAGACAGACTTGTTCTTGGAATAGGGGCTCAAGCGTACCTGACTACTTTAAGAGATGCTGGAGAAATAGAGATTTCTGATCGTCAGTTAAGGCTATTTGCAGGGGTTTTTTATAAAAGAGAATATACTTATCAGCATTTTGCCGACTCATATAGAGAAGGTCTGACAGGGGATATCGACAAGTTACTGAAAAGTTTTCAAAAGTTTCAAGGTTTAAACTTTGTTTCTATTGATGAGAATGAACAGGTTAAACAAGAAGAATATTTGAGTGCAGATATTGGTATGAGTGTGAATTCACCTTCTATCTA
Source organism: uncultured Oligoflexia bacterium (assembly GCA_950060715.1). The sequence continues at coordinate 5,378 of CATLVA010000092.1, forward strand.
TTACTTAAGTATTGAAGGTGGCGCCACAGTCTATTTCAGTAAATTAAGTAGTGTGGCTTTTCAAAAGTTTTTTGATCCAAACCAAAACAACGAAACACTTAGGCTTTCACATCAGAGCGTGAAAGTTACAGGGACTAGCTTACAATTAGAGCTTCAACTAGACTTTCTAAATCTTTTAAAGATTAAACTACTAGGTGGAGAATACAGCAATTCTCTTTCTAAGAGTTTAGTATCTCATTATCAATTTGAAAGCTCACGATTAGAAACTGAACCTAAAAACTCTGAACTATATAAGGCTCTAGTGAAGGTGAATAAGGGCGATAGTCCTTCAAAACTAGTTGCACTTGATCCTTTCAAAAGTGGTCGAGAGGATTCAACTGTAAGTAATGAAAATTTAGCATTGTATGCTCTTATGTGGGGTAAGCTTTGGGGGAATTTATCTGAAGAAATTGAAATGAATCAAGGTTCATGGCAAAGATTTTTTTATAGGTACCAACAAGAAAGAGTCGCTTTCGATAGAAGCTTACTCGATACAGTTTTTAGGTCTAGTGATTTCTCTCGGTATAAAAGTCGTGAAGTTGAAAATGTTTTGTTTGAATTTGAAGCACCTATAAAGCAGTCGGGTGGATATGATCTTCCTTATGATACTCAGGTCTCTTTAAGGATGAGTAAAGAGTTCGCCGCGAAGTCTGCTCGATCAGAAGATAAGAAAAAACTGCGTTCTTTAATTGATTCTTTCGAAAATACTGACGGGGGAGTTGTTCAAGGTATAGATGAGAGTGATATTAGAGCTCCTTTCTTTCTGGATATGAGTGCAAATGTTTCTACTGATGGAGTTGAGTTTTTCTTCTCGTTAACTCCTGTGGAAAGAAATTCAGCCTTTTTATTTATTTGTAGTGGATCTTTGAATCCAGGGAAACTATCTAAAAAAGTCCGCCGATGCATAAATACCTTTGGTCAGAGGTATCAAAAGGTCTTAAATGAAAGAGAC
>CATLVA010000093.1 GCA_950060715.1 uncultured Oligoflexia bacterium
TTCTTTTTTTACTTAGCATTATGCCCCTAGGTCATGCTGCTCTTGAGGATGCAAAGAACTTATACCAGGTGGGAAGAAATCCCTGGGAAGTTGAATGTTTTGATGGTCGCTATCAAAATGTCTCTACGAGAGATATTCTGTCTCAAAATTTGTGTCAAAGTGTAAACAATCAACCTAATCTTTGTTATCAAGTCTCAACCCAAAGACTAAGACCAACTCAACATGACGATCAAAATGAAATTTTTGAACTTGTTAATGCCTGTAAAATGACCTTAGTAGATGCACCAGCTTGTATCGATTATACGATCAAAAATGTGCGCCAGATGGAAGTCGACGAAAGAATTGAAGTTATCGACATCATCAATGTATGTGCAAACTCACACCCTTCGACTCAAAAAAACTTAATGCATGCAAAAGCCACTTTGCGTACTTTTGAATTAGACGAGAGAAGTGAATTTATTCCATTTATTAGGTCCATCAATAATTCGACAATGTTTGGCTTTTCTTGTCTTCAAGCTGCGCAAAGAGGATTAAGAACTTTTGAAATGGATGATGCTATGGAGTATCTTCAGGTTGTAAATGCTTGTTCAAGGGCAAGTCAAAATACTACAAGTTGTATTAATTTTGCTAAGAATAATCTTCCATCGTTTCAATATGATGAAAGACATGAGGCCATTAATATTATTCGTCAGTGTCTTTAAGAAGTTTTTTAATATCAGCGCTCAGTTCATTCATGGCACGAGCGCTGGCACTATTATAAATCCCACGTAATTTTAAATTTTGATCCACTAAATAGACACTCTCTGAGTGAACAAATTGATCTGTATTTTTATTTGGGTCTATTTCCAGATCGGCTTGAAGTTGCTCTCTCGCTAGATCATAAATGACCTTTCTTTTTCCCCGCACCAGATGCCAATTTGAATGGTTTATTTAATATCCGTCAGCAAATTCCTTCAGAATTTCTTGCGTGTCTATATTGGGAGTCACAGAGTAAGAAACGATGTCTAAGCCTATCGGCTAAAGTAATGAATTTATAAAAAAAGATATGAAATGATCAGATTCTTGTGCTCAAAAAGTAATTATTAAAAAATAATATATATGATTGATCCCAACGCAAACCAAGACCATATTGATCAAGTAAATCAATTTCATGGCCAATACTTTTTTGATCAAATTTTATCCTATTACCTAAATGGTAGGAGCTACTGCCACAATGCATTTCATGGCACCACTGTCGAAAGCTTTGCCACTCTTCTCCGGCAAAAGGTATCCAGCGCATTTCATCAATTAGCCCTGTCTTTATCATTGGACGTAAATAAAAGTTTGAATATAAAGTCCCTTGCAAATAAGTTTGCTCATAACGAATAAAAGCATTCATCATCAGCTTTAAGTCATCCAATTGATAAAATTGGCGTAAATTCTCGTCATCAACTATTGCACGGGTATAATTAATACCACATTCCTTAAAGGCGTAGAGAGACCAAGTTAATTGTAGAAAAAGATCCTTGGAGTACTTCATTAAATTGCGAGAAGCTAATGTAGAATTTAATCTTAAAAGCCTTCGCAAACCTTTGCCTTTAATCAGCTTCATGTCTTCGATCCCATACTTATCGCCTTTTTTCCAAAAACGATAACGAGGAATACGTCCAAGATGAAAAGAAGCATGAGAATAAATATAGCTGATTAAATTTAGCCTATTAAGGGCATTTGTTCCGTCATTTAAATCAAAATATTTTTGAGTGATCACACTATTAAGTACCGCCTCATCTCTAGATTTGATTGATAAGGAATTTATAGATGCATTCAATTCTCTAAGAGCAAAACTTTTCCAGAATTCGCGTCCATTTTCTAGCGAACAGCTCGCATATACTTGAGAGACCACTCCCAAAGAAATGAATAAAATAATATATTTCACAATCGCTTCCTTCTGGTTAAATACATACTATATTTTTGCCAAAAAGAAAGAAAACTTAAAGACTTTAATCCTTACATTTTCTTTTTAAACTCGTTAGAATGCCATTATGAATGAATATTTAGAACATATTACTCCCTTAACTCTCTACATCATAACAGTCATTTCACTCAGTGGATTTTTTCTTTTTTATGGTGTTTTTCAAATTAAAAAAGCGAAAAATAAACGTTTAAAAAACGCTAAATCGCAAGATGTCTCAGAGGCAGTAGAAACCGACGCGGGCGACGAGGATTCTGAGAGTCTAATGCGAAGAGCTGCTCTTCGCTCTATCGTTAGTCGTTTTGATTTTATTCAAAAAGTTTATATTCCAGCGATTATCATCCTCTCCATTTTCCTAATAGCAATCCCGCTACTTCCTACGATTTCAGCCAGCTATGTCACGCTATTTGCAGGTGTACTCGCCGTGCTTGTAGGTATCGCAGGAAAGCCATTGGTTGAAAATATTATTTCAGGAATGGTACTGACCTTCTCTCAACCTATTAGGATTAATGATACAGTTATCATTGATGGCCGTTATGGTACTGTAGAGAAAATCAACCTTCTCTATACAACGATTAAAATCTGGAATTGGCGTAGATACATCATCCCGAATAACAAACTTTTACAAAAAGAATTTGAGAACCTCAGCCACGGCGAGGAGATGGAGTGGGCCCATATTAATTTTTTTGTCGCACCAGACTCTGACCTTGAATTGGTAAAAAAGCTGGCCAAGCAATCCATGCGTGATTGTAAGTACTTAAAGGAAGAAGAAGAGGCTCCTTCATTTTGGGTTATAGCAATGAATCAAGACTCTATCGAGTGCTGGGTCGCTGGCTGGGTCGCTGGCCCCGCTGAGGCTTGGGCTCTACGCTCTAAAACCCGCAAAAATTTAATTAAAAATTTTAGAGAGGCAAAGATTAAATTTCAGATGCAAAATACCAACATAAAAATGGACTCAAACACTCAAATACCATTAAATAGTCAGCTGTAATTTCCGATATGTGTATTGATGAGATACTACTGGCTTTTTTTAATCATTCTTATTGCCTGCGGCAAACCTCCTGTTGAAGAAGATTCCCTTCAAGTCAAAGAGATCCAAGCCGCTGCATCAGAGGACTATTTTAAATCGACTCAAACCATTCAAATCAATGTTTATTATGAAGAAGATGCCAAACCTTTCACAGGTCAAAGTTTAGGAGGACTAAAATATTGGAATATCCTAGAGAGTAATCTGCGCACTATTTTCCAATACCGATCATCACCACCAAATCTTGTTATACCAAAAGAGCTTGATGAAATGAATTCCTTAGCAAAACAAGACAAAAAAACTTGGAGTGCAAATGATGTACTCAAGCTTCATGATCAAACTCAAGTACCCTCAATTCAAAAAGGTGAATCACATTTTTATATCTATTTTCTCGAAGGCAATGCTGAGGACGGAGAATCTATAATTGGATTTAGTATCAACGGCACACCTATTATTGCCATCTTTAAAGATGTCATTAGAAACTCAGGTGGCTCGGTAGTCCAAAAATACGTTGAACAAAGCACTATCGTTCACGAAATGGGACATGCCCTAGGTCTAGTTAATAATGGAGTGCCATTAGCCAGCGACCACCAAGATCAAGAGCACGGTCATCACACCAAAAATGAAGATTGTATCATGTATTGGTTAAACGAAGGCCAAAGTGACCTCGCTCAATTTGTTGGAAAATATATCTCCTCAGGCAGCACCATTATGTGGGGCCAAGAAGTTCTCGCTGATGTGGAAAAAATTAGCCAATGACTAACTGATAACACTTAGTTTATTGAGTACTTTTTTCACTGGCAGCATCTGTAATACATATTTTTCGACCAAATGTTTTTGAGTATTTTTTGAAACGATACCAGTAACCTCAGCACTTTCTCCATACATCCTGATGCTGATGGACTTAACTCCTTCAAAAATATTCCTAACTCTTTCTTCAGCCTTTTTTACTTTTCCCAAATTTCTTTTCGCTAATTTTTTTGAAATTCTGACCTGATTCTCAACTTCCATGATTCCAGGCTGTTTTGAGACAAAATTCACAATCTTTCTCAAAATTCTTTTATTTGAAATACTACCTTTTAAAATTACCTTATCGTCTACGACTTGTGCTTTTATTGTACGGTTCATTTCAGGCATTAAATTCTTCACAAAAATACGAATTTTTCTTTCAATTTCCTGCTCAGTTGTATGTGTGATATTTATAATTTTAATATCAGTCGTAATAGTTTTTTCAACCCCCAACACCTTGTTAGCTTCTTTTAATGAAACTTCTTTTTCGTACAGAGATTTTACTTTCCCCTCGAGGAATACAAACCCTTCAATGACTTTAACTTTAATACCTCGCAATGGGTTTCTCATTAAAAGATGAGACTTAACCATTTCTGCCAGACGCTTGTCGGCCCTAGTTTTCCCTACAGTATTTTTATGAGTTTTTAGTGATTCAATTAAGAGCTCTGTTACATTTTCAGCTTCTGCGGGCCAATCAAATACTCCTTGTAGTCCCTGTGCATACAAATTTTGATAAAATTCATCAGGATGTTTATTTCGTGCTAGCAGAAAAATAGGTAGCAATTGAAACTGCTGAACAACTTCTGAAATAAAATGGATATCAGAACTCACCTCTTTTTCATCAATCATAACCGAAATTGTTTTCTTATTTAACAAGGCTTCAAGATTGTCTTTATTAGTAAAAATAAAATTTAGATTTAAATTTTTATCCATAGCTCCAATCTATTGCATAACATCTCTTTTACCAACAACGATAATATTTGGCCTTGAATGCGATTGGAGATCCAGGACTTTTGCCAATTCTGGCTCAATCTTTTTTTTAGTTTTCTTCTTTTCTTTATTGTCTACAACTGCTGTTTTCATGATAAATCCTTTTTTTACTGAGTTTTCTTAATATGCCCGTAATTGAGGATGGCAACGATTAAACTACCTCCCAGGACATTACCTAAAACCATAAGTGCAATACATTTAATACCGTGAAGCCAATTAGCGTGATCATCTACCAGCAATCCATTAAAGATCTCAGCTGATCCTGCAATTGAATGGTGAAGACCACCAAGACCAATAATAAAAGTTACGATATAAATACAGAGCACCTGACTGCTAGCGGGAGGAGTGGCCATTACTAACCACCCACCTTGGGCCATAAGCCATCCCGCCAAAACAGAACTCACGAGGATTTCTCCTGTTTCAAAATCCATTAAGTGGTGAGCAACTTGAACCATACCATCTGTTGCGCCAATAACAGACTTTCCGTAAAACAGAAGAATCGATGCTAAAAATGTTCCTATCATATTCCCGGTCAAAACAATTCCCCACAATTTTAACAGGGACGGAAATTTGATCTTGAGATCAAGGACCGGATATAGTGCTTGTGCTGTCTGTTCAGTAAATAATTGAGTGCCTGACATGATACAGACCACAAAGCCAAGTGGATAAACAAACGCAGCAGCTAACCTTTGCACCATCACGTGCTCCCCCATAGTCAACTGCGCCATCACCCCTACACTCATCGCTGCAAATCCTAAAATAAGACCTGCAGAAATAGAAGACAATAGAAGGGAGAGCTTTGACCTCTTATGTTGTCTAAGTCCCTCTTCGATTGCTTTTTCTAAAATATCATCCGGGTGTCTTACAGACTCATCATTTCTCTTAATGATGACCGGAGTGTATTTTCTATTTTCTTTTCGTCTCTCTATCGTTCTCTGAGTGTCCTCAGAATTATAGATTTCTTCACCGTTTGGTGAAACAATTGATACTTTCTTGTCCATGATTGCCCCCTTGGTTTAATAAGGGACTTTTCAGTCTAGCTGGCTTCTGAGCATCCATGCTGATTTCTCATGAATATTCATTCTTCCAGTTAAAAGATCTTTAGTAACTTCATCTTTAATGGAATCTGCCATCTCAATAACTTCATAGGCTTTACTAGAAATCAATTCATGCGATTCAGCAAGTCTTTCTAGCATATCTTGAGTTTTCTCAGTTTTTTCGCTTCCATCGATAGATGAAATTTCCATAAACTCTTTGAATGACCCAGGAGCTCTGTGTCCGATGGCCCTGATTCTTTCTGCGATATCATCTACAGCTTCTGCTAATTCTTGGTATTGCTCTTCAAACATCGTATGTAATTGATGGAATCTTGGCCCCGTCACATTCCAATGGAAATTCTGAGTCATTAGATACAAAGTATACGAGTCGGCTAATATACTAGATAGCCCAATCGCAACGTCTTTTGTCTTCTCTCTATTAAATTCTTTTCTCATAATTTGTCTCCTCGTGTAAGTAAAGTTTAAGTTCTGTTCGACATTTATTAGTCGAGGGGGTGGTTCATGTCCCTTACAAACTAAAAATACCTACTATTATTATGCCATATCC
>CATLVA010000094.1 GCA_950060715.1 uncultured Oligoflexia bacterium
TCCATCCCTTTCAGGAACAATCGTTTTCTTTTCAATTGATTTTAGATGCTCAAAACGATCTTCCATTTCATTCTTAACCTTTTCTAAAACGTCCACAGCGTCTTTTACATTAGAAATAATTTCGACCCTCTCTGAGTCTTTGAAGTCGGTCATTTCAAGACCTCCTTTCAAGTCAATCAAATACATTTTTAACTTTGGTGTTGATCCTAATAAGGACATAAGAACTTGCTTAAAAAATACACTTTTCCCTGACCCTGTCATTCCTGCTATTAGCATGTGCGGTAGTTCAGCAATATTTTGTGTTATTACTCCATTTTTGGACATTCCTATAACAAAATGATCTTTAGAAACCTGACTCGTTTCAAGATCAGAAAATCTAATCATCTTTGGCAATTCAGCCCTAGAAAATAGAATTTCAAGTTTCGATTGGTCATTTTTAGCTCTCTTAATCTCTTCAATGACTCCAAGCTTAAACAATCCCTCTAGTTGATCTTTTTTAGATTCAAAATCAGTAACACCAAGACCTTTAGGATCAATTCGCATCTTAATTGTATCTTTATCAATGCGAATTCGATTTATTACTCTTGGGAATCTATCTTCAGAATTCTTTAACCTGGCCAATTTAAATATTTTTTCATCCCTAGCTCTAAGATACATCCAACGAAAACCGAAGATGGCACAAGCTATTACTAAAACAAACGTCGACACTAATAAAAAATGATATGTATTATCCCCATTGAATACACCTTTATTTCTCAACCAGAAAAATGCTTCCTTATCTAAAGCTAGGAATAGCTTTAAATGAAGATTATCCTTTACCAATAAGTAAACATACAAACAGTAACTAGAGACTGCTAGAAAGGCTGTTAGAGTCCTCTGAAAAGCAAATCTAATCAGCTCTCCAAGTCCAACTCCAATACCAAATACTGCCTGCCCAATAAGTTGAAACACTTCAGTAAAAGCTCTATCAATACTTCCTGACCATTCTGTTGTACTAGACTTCACATCAATTTTTTGCAAACAAACCTCCTAATCTCCTGACATGTCTTAAATATAATTAAACTTACCTCCTACTCGGCCCCTTTAATGGGGCTGAGAGTTTTAATTGCTGTGTTTTTAGTTTCTCCGACAAACTGTGGTGCACTTTCCTCTTCCTTATCTTTAAGTAAAGGTCTGAAGCTCATAAGCATACAACCTGTAAAGAAAGGGCCAATTAGAACCTGTAGCCATGAGTAAACGGAATACATATAGTAAATTCTTGAAGTAACGACTTTAGAATAATAAAGATGAGCACTAGAATTTAGCTCACCTAAATACTCTAAAGTTTCCCCTGCAATCGCTAGATTAGTGACTATGTGATAGAACAATGTCCAAATCGGTTCCCATAGTAATACTGAAAAATATGTTAAAAACCAAAAGACTATCCACTTCCACTTTCCTGCGACAACTGGAAAAATTAGTAACGGAAAGAGAGCAACAAGCAATAGAGTAATAAAACCTTTAACGTGTGGTGCTCTCGCTAATAATTGATTGAACTCTTCACTTCTTTTTGCTGCAAGTGCTGAACCATGAATTCCATCACCGTCAAACCCTAAAAGTGAACCAGTTATTGACAAGAAGCCATCCCAAGTAAATATTTTATTTAGATATTGAAACCATCTTGCCGCCCCCCCAGGAACCTGACTTCCTTTATTGATTCCAAACCAATCTTCATCGAGATAGTGGTTTAGAAGTGCACTTGAATAAGAGATGTTTTTGAATTGATCCTCTGAGAAATTCTTAATGAAGTATTCTCTAAAAGTATCTCCCCACCCCTCTGTTGAATTATCGACATAAGAATGAAAGGAATTTGAGACATTCTGCTTTAACTCTAAACAATCTAAACTACTCCCAAAATCTCCTCCATCTCTACCTTCTATCTTTATTTCAGATAGTGCATTATCAAGTTCAGTTTGATTTTGCTTAAAAAAACCTGAAATAAAATCTAGCCTTCGGTCTTGAGACTCAACTAATGGCAACACTTTTTCAATACATTCTTTCGTATAGAAGTTGATTTCCTCCCTTAATGTTGGATCATCAATAGTTGTTGCTCCTGCATACATAATTGATTTATAGAAAAAGCTAGGTGCTTTTAACTGAGAATGACTTTTTGTCATTAATTTATCAAATAAATGCGATACCAAGGCACTAAACTCATTTGCTGACCTCGATAGAATATCAAACAATGCACTTACTTCAACTCTTTCATCAATTGAAACCCCACGAGAAGCAACATAAGGATTTTTATGCCATGATTCCCCTTCGTAATTCTTTACGAAAGAGTCTGATCCAACTTTCAATACACTTATTCCTAGAAATATAGATACAAAAATCCAAAAGAACTTAGATAAAGGAACTGAAGCTCTATAAACAAGAACACCGGGCAAATACTTTGAAAAAAACTTAAAAGTCGTAAAGAAAAATATGCAACCTATAGTTAGCAACACTATTGCCTGAAAGAAACTTTCAGATACTAATATATCTCTCAATCCTTTCTGTAAATTTAATCCCAAGTAGAGATATAAAGCCTCATAGCCTGTTGACGAATACACTATTTATCTCTCCTTACAAAAAATTCCATCGGCACAATTCCAAAACACTCTTTCTGTGTGATACTTTTGTTTTCTATCAAAGTCTGTTCTGATGACTCTCCCTTTCTTCACATTTATCCACTCTTCACCTTGTTTGCTGATATTAGCTAACACTTTATTGAGAGGTTCATTCTTTTGCTTATGTAGTTCTAAAGTAAGCTTCACACTTGACTCTAGTGAGTCTCTTTTATTCTTTAGTGATGTTTTTTTGGAATCTGGTAAATTAGGGTTTTGTTCAGCGATATGTAAAAGATCGAGTGTTTTATTCATTTCACTTGAAAATCTTGTTAGAGCAATCGCTTCACTTAACTTATTAACTGCCATTTCTTGTTGTTTGTATGGCATAAAAACTAGTGCCTTTATTGTTTGCTTATCAACTAGAATTAACTCCGAACTCCCAGAGGTAGTTTCTAAATCGCTCTTTGTGACAATTGCTTCGACAGGCCTTTCACTATAGCGGCTTTCCGTTTTTTCGATTACTTTGCCAATCTCTTCTTTAGTCTTCTGAATAATTGACTGATAATAAGTTCTTGGAGTCATTGCCACTTTTCTCGGCCCATAATCGAGTGAGACTTTTCCTTTTGATACTGCAATGTCACCCACTAAGGACTTAGTAAGATCAATAACCTTTTGTGCAGTTTTCCCTTTAAATCCAGCCCATTTTGAAGATGATTCAATCAACCTATTATTACTACTATTACTATTTTTCCCACTCCAATCAGCTAGGTCATAATCAAACACTCTTGAGTTTGAACACTCCTTCATTGCTGCTTCCATATTTCCACCATTTCTTTCGATGGCTTTATGAATGCACTTTTGGCGTTCTTTATAGAAATCTTCAGTTCGAGAATCTGTATATTTATCAATTAATGAACATTGATCTAAACGGAGTTGTGAAAGGAAATTAGCATTCATTCTTGTATGCTTTAAAATTGCACACCAAGTAGGTGAAAAGTAACATGTCACTAGCATTGGAGATGCTGCTAAAATATCTCTTCCCATATCTCCAAAATACTGTGCATCCAATAGGTTCTTTAACGAAGCTCTTAAAGTTGATTTTAAATCTACTCGACCACAATCTGAGCCAATACCAAGATCGACTCCTAAGTTTGCAGTAGCATTTCCATCAAATACGGGATCTTTCCCTCTATCCCTTGAATTTAATAAATAGTCATTTGGTCTTAATTTAGATGAGTGACGATAGCTATAGTTAGCACTTGCATTTAATGAGATTGCTATTAATACCAGAATGATACTTATTTCTTTCAAGCTTTTACCTCCTGGCCTAATAAGTTTTCAAAATACGATGGAATGTCTTTCGTTAAGAACTTCATCACCTCCCATTTATCACCACCACACTTAACAAAAGCATCTTCTACTTTTTCCATGTCTTTCATATTTGTTGGTGCTAACCATTTTTTGAAAGGAGTAAGCCAGAATCTAAAAGCACCCTGCTTAGACTTGTTCTTGTTTACATAAAAAACTTCTGCATACTTGTCTTTAACTGTATCCAACGACTTTATAATTTGTGTATTCGCCTCATCCAATAAACTTGACTTACTTTTTAGGTATTCAACATTGTCAGGACTCATTTTCATAAAAATGTAATTATCAGCCACTTGCCACATGGCCTTTCCTGCTTCAATTTCAAAATAGTTTTGAGGCCTGGGAGTTAGTCCAATTAGAAACACCCCAAGCTTTCTAAAGGTTTCTGCCGCATCAATAATGAACTTTGAAGCTTCTGAGTTAGTTCTTCCAAGCATTCCAAGCTCTTCAATAATTACAAAGCCACCTCTTCCCTTATTCTCAGGAAGTTTAATAGTTTGACGAATTTCCTCCATTACAGACATGGTCATTAATGTTTGTAATACAGGGTCAGAGTCTAAAGAATCCAAATCATAGACGAAATAACGAGTATCTTTGTTTGCCGTTGATGTTTTACAGCTCTTAAAATACTTAGAATATAGACCATCACCATAAAAAGGTTTCAGTTTGTTTAATACTTCCTCTATTTTGTCTTCAAGCTTTTCAAACTCTTTTAAGCTAGTTAATCCTGATAGTTCAGAAATAAAACCATCTATCGAAATCTCTACATTCTCATCATTACTACTCTCAACAAGCTCACCATCTAAGAATTCCAAACCTCTCTGATTCTGAGCACTCTTGAAGGCTAGTTTAAGAGACTTTGTAATTGCTGCAATATGCTCACTCTCAACGACAAAATTCGGACTAGTCAATTTGATTGCTGTAATTAGAAGCTGAGTTAAGAAAGATATTTTTCCTTCATCATAGACACCTCTAAATGGAGAAAATGGAATATCTTCATTTGGGTCAAAGATTGTCATGTCTGCATCAAAATACTTTCCTATTATTTTATGAGATGCCTTTTTTTCGATTGCAAATATTAATGGTTCTGGTTCAAGTCTCTTTAAAGCTTGAACACAATCAATAATAAATGAGGACTTACCTGAACCTGAATCAGCGATAACAACTGTATGATTTGAAATTTCATTCAATATTAGGCTAAACAAGGCCAGGTTGTTTTCTCTTGAAGTATAAAGCTGAAGCCCTTTCTCATAACCTCTAAAGCTATCAAATATTGGTAAAAACTTAATAGCATCTGATTTTAGTATTCGAATAAACCTTGATGCTGATAGATCAGCTTCAGGGGTATAACACAAAGGCAAAGAATTAAAATATAATCCTAATCCAATATCTTTATCTGAAATAACTTCTGATTCTAATTTATTATTGAAAACATTTGCTACCTTACGCTCTTTTTCATCTAGCTCATCATCTGTTTCGCCTTCAATGATTACTGTGTAAGTCATATAAAGAACTCTATCGTCATGAGCTAATTTTTCTTGTGCCTCTCTGATTTCCTTTAGCTGCCTTCGTCCTTTAGCAGTCTGGGTTTTATCAAGAAGGAATTCCTTCACATCATAAAATTTCTTAATTTTTTCTTTTTCGGGAAAACTAAATGAAATAGACAGTTTGAATGGAAAATCCAACTCCAGGAAACTTGCTGTACTTCCTGCATAAGCAAAACTTGGGGCCATTTTTAATGAGATTGCCCTAGTTTTTACTTCCTCTCTTGAAATTCCTTCAAATGAAAGCTTCGGTGAATTGTAAATAATCTGCTTAGAAATAGAAACTTCATCGTTGTACTTTGCAAACTCTCTTTTATAAAAGGTTTTAGGATTAAACTCCTTTCTCAAAAGTCGAACTAATTCATCTCCTGTAACCTTTTTCAGCTCTAAAGAAGAATTACATTCTAAGTCAGCAATTTGAGCCTTGAATTCTCGAAGTCTTTTAATAAATGACTTCGTTTCATCAAATAGTAATGCTTCTCCCTTCTTAAAGAAATTAGAAACAGGGCTTTTATTATCAACTGAGCAGTTTCTAATAGATAAATACAACACCCTTTCGTAAGGAGAGCTTTTTCGTGTTCTCTCGACCGCTTCTTTGTGAAGAAGTTTTGAAACGATATGACCTTTATTATCATTTAGTAATTCACACCACCTTTTATCTAGTGGCCCTACAATTCTTTGATCGTATAAAAGCTGAAGAGTGTAAGTGCTAGGAAGGCCAAGCCACGTTTTTAAGCTATTAACTGAATCAACAATTTTCGAAGCGACTAGAGGCTCATGCTCAACTAGCCGAACTTCGTAAACGGCCCCCAATGACCCATCTTTCATTAAG
>CATLVA010000095.1 GCA_950060715.1 uncultured Oligoflexia bacterium
AAAACTTGCAACTGGTGTGCCTACCATTGAAGAAGCTCGTCAGCTAACAGATGCAGAAAGAACAGTTAAAGGAAAAGTACTTAGTCCAGATGAGTTCTTAGAGCATAAAAGATGGGACCTTCAGCAAAAGCCTCTATCACCTGAAGAGTGGCTTGAAGGTTTAGCAGTTAGAGGTGAAATATTATGGGATGTTAGAAAAGGTCACCTAGAATATGAAATGAGAAAGCTTGAAGGAAAAATAAGAAAAACTTCTAGCAGTAGAAAAATTAATAAATATACAGCTGAACTTAACCAGTTGAAGCAAACATACAAAAGCCTAGGAATGGCGGATAATGAGCGAATTGATATGAAGTGCAAAAAGGTTGATTCGATCGCAGATGTAGACAAGGATCATGAAGGTGAATGGTGTTACTATACAGAGGCTCCAATGTACTACTGGAATGAGATTGACCTAAGATCACTTGCTCTGGGTGACTCTGGATACAACCACATCATGGCGGTACCTTATAGCGCATACACAGCTGAGGCAGCTCAAGATGGAAGAAACAAATATACTCAAACTGAGTGGAATTACGATGAGCTAAAATACTCTGCAGGTGAATTCAGTAGCAGTGAAGGTGAAAGAAGATTTAAAGATATGATCGATGGCGACTTCGGTAGATAATTATTAAACGGCAAAAGTAAAAAGGGTCTCTCGCAAGAGAGGCCTTTTTTTTAAGCTGCTTTTGCTAGTTTAAAATTGTTATCAACCTGAATCTTCATTCGCTTACTAGTCTTCTCTTCAATATAATCCACATCAACTTCACAGACAGTCACTCCATCAAGATACAAGGAACCTTTTAATCCTGGATTATTAACTGTATCTAAGTTTACTACCTGCTCAGTAGGAACGATCTCCCCTAATTCATTTACAATTAATCCCATCAACTTTCGTTCTCCGCGGATAACAATCACATCAAAATCTTCTAATTGTTGGTAATGTCCATTTTCAAGACGGCATTCATCAGTCAGCCCAAGCACATAACCGGGGTCGACCAATAGCAAATTTCGATCGAGGTAGCGAATGATGAAGTTTGTCCCAATTCGCTCGATTTTATCTGGTGAAATCCTCTCAAATCTATCAACTTGAGAGAGATTAATACAGAGTTGATCATGAGTATCTGTATAGTCAAAAATCATATATTCTGATAACTCATGCGATATCTTTTTCTCTTCTACCTCAGCTAAGCTGTGCTCTACTTGCTTGATCTCAAGTCCCATTTTATGAGCGATACCTTCAGAGGATACAATCATGGCCACTTCTCCGGCACCAACTAAACTTGCCCCGTGATAAAGCGAGTGCGAATGAATCTGAGGCGTAATTTTTCTTAAAACGACTTCTTCAAATTCAAAAATCGTATCTACAATGAGGCCAAATTTTTTCTCCCCAACTCTGAGAATTACAATATTATAATGCCCGTCTGTTGGCTCTTTATACGGTTCTTCAAAAATATCCGAAAGCTTTAGTAACTCGATCATCTCATTATTTTGCTCGAGCATTTTTTGTCCATCTGTCTCAAAGATACGCGTGGAATGGCTAGATTCATTAAACTGTAATACTTCTGCCACTTCTTCCATCTGAAACAAAACAATCTTACCGTTATTTTCTACAGAGAGAGTGTTAATAATTAAAACTGATTTTGGGATAGGAACTTTTAAGGTAAAAATAGAACCCTGACCTTTTTCACTTTGCACATAGACCTCTCCACCCATGTCTCGAAAAGATCCACGAACCATATCCATTCCAACCCCTCTTCCCGAGAGATCAGATACCTGTTCAGCGGTACTAAAGCCTGAGTCAAAAATGATATTGATGATCTGCAAACTAGACATTTCAGCAATTTCTTCAGGCGTGTAGAGCCCCTTTTCTATGGCTTTATTTTTTATAATTTCGGGGTCGACTCCGTTCCCATCGTCACTTACCTTTAATACGATATCCTCTCCTAGAGGATAAGCTTCGATAGTCAGTTTACCAGTAGGATTTTTTCCCTTTTCTTCTCTTTTAGCAATCGTCTCAATCCCATGATCAAGACTGTTCCTAATAATATGAATCATCGTATTGCTATAGAGCTTGGCGACGATATTATCTACGAGAAGATCCTCGCCTTTAATCTCAAGTTCAACATCTTTTCCTAATTTTTTACATAAATCACGAACGAGTCGTTTAAAAGGACGGAAAGTATTTTTCAGAGGAACTTTCCTCATTTCAGTTATTTTATTTTGGATGTTTGAAGTGACAGAGTACATTCCGGTTAAGAGCTCGTTTAACTGCTCTATATCTTCATCTCCCCTATAACGCCCTTCAATTTTATTTACGGTCTTGAGAATTGAATTCCTGATAACTGTGAGTTCTCCGGACTCCTCCATAAACTGATTTAAGACAGACATGGAGACAGTCATCTTATCATCTTCAGCACTTTTTTTATTATCGACAACTTGCTCTTTCTGAACTTCTTTCTCTTCGGTATCGTTGGTACTCGCTGCCAGTTTATCTAGATCAGTGAATTTACCTACCAGATGCTGGAATTCAACTTCGTTATCATTACCAACGTCATCAACCATTTTAAAAAATTGCTTTAAATCGTCGAGCCCAGACAATAGAACATTGATAGACCCAGTATTTACCGGCACAACTTTATTTCTTAATTCTCCAATAAAATCTTCATATTTATGAGTGTAGTCTCCCAGACGAGTTAGTCCTACACATGAAGCAGTCCCTTTAATAGTATGAAGTAATCTAAAATAGACAGATAGTGTTTGTTCTTTATCTGAGCTTTCCTCCAATTCTAGAATGAGGGATTCAATCTCATCTAGCATAGGCGTGGTTTCATCTAGAAAGCCCTCTACCATTTCGCGTTCTTCGTTTAGAGTTTCTTCGCGTTTTTTGGCAAAACGATCAATTTGATCTTTAAGGATTTCAGCTTTTACTGGTTTTTCTAGAAACGCCTCAATACCAATTTCCATGGCCTTCGCTGACATCTCCTGAGTCCAGTAGCCAGTGATGATAACAAATGGTATTTCTTGAGTAAGTTTTGGAAGATCTCTTTTAAATTCAAATCCATTCACATCGTCCATTCTTAAATCAGACAAAATTAAAACTATTTGATGACGATTTTTTTCGATAAACTCGGTAGCTATCTGAGGACTAGTAAAACCTTGGGCAGAGTATCCTAAGTCTTCAATGGTATCGACCAAGATATCTAAAACATCTTTATCGTCATCCACACAAACTATTTGATACTTGCTTTCCATATCAATTCTACCTTAGTTTTTTATACAAATTATTTTTCTGCTTTAAAATATATTTGAGTTCTGCCCTGAAGTGATCAAAAAAACCTTTTTCACTTCCTGCAATATCAGGGAAATTCTCAAATTGATAGATAAGTAAATCTATACTCTTGTTCAATAGTTTGATACTTTGATAGCGATTTACATTTAGTTCTACGAGCTTTATGAAATCCTCTTTCAAAAACGGCTTTTCGATTACCCCAGTAACACCATCGCGAATAATATTTAGGCATACTTCCTTCGTCACAAAACCTGACACAACGACAACTGGAAGATGTGGTCGTTTTGCATTAACTTGTTTAACGAGTTCAACACCATTCATCTCCGGCATATTAATATCAGAGACGATTAAGTCGGGTGTTGCAGTCTCCAATTCTTTTAGTAGATTAAGAGGATTTAGAAACTTTTTTACTTTGTATTGATATTCAACAAGATGAATTTCAAGAATATCTAAGATATCCTCTTCATCATCCACGAGCCAAATCTCTCCCGTATTTTTCTCTCTACCAAATTTTTCTTTAGCGATGTCTTGCGTGGTAGCTGCTGTATCTCCCGTCCCCGAAGGAGACTCACTATCAGGATCATAATATTCAAATTGAATATCTTCTTGATTTAATATTTTTCTTGCTCCATCAACTCCAGTGAGAAAATAATCAATCGTAGCAGTACTGAGGTTATCAAGAGATTGTTTATTAGATAGTAGATTTTCAAGGTAATGCATGTGCTTTTGAAGATCGTCGATACCGAACATTCCCGCCGCACCTTTATTACTATGAAAGGCCCTAAAGAGCTGATTGTAGCATTCTTTGTAGTCGCCACCTTTATCCAGCTCTAAAAGACTATCTTCCGCCTCGTCTAGCAGCTCAGTAGCTTCAATTTGAAAATCACCGATCATGTCATTAGACATTTTTTAACCTCATGTTTACTTATCGACAATAACGTCCTTGTCTTTTACTTAATTTATGCTGCGGCTTTATTAGCTGCGTCTTTCTTTTTAAATACCATGGTTCCGGCCATACTTTTTTGCTCAAGTTCTATCGAGCTACCAATCAGAGATTCTCCGGCTCCCATGATTAAATACCCTCCAGGAACCAGTGAATCATAGAGCTTCTCTAGAATTTTATTTTTGTTTTCCATATTCTGATAGATCAAAACATTTCGACAAAAAATCACATGGTATTTCTCTTTAGGATAATTGTTACTAAAAAGATTAAATTCTCCATAGGAAATTTTATTGAGAAGTTCGGGTTTTGCCTTCCAGCAATTATTTTCAACTTGTTGAAAATATTTGATGAGGTTTTGAATTGGCAAACCTCTTTGAGCCTCCAAACTATTGTAGATTCCTGACTTCGCTTTCTCTAAGATAGTTTTAGAGATGTCTGTCGCATCGAGCTTGATATTTTGATAAGGATATTTTTCAAAAATTGTCATAAGAATTGAAAGCGGTTCCTGCCCACTAGAGCAAGCACAAGACCAAATATTGATCTCTGGCACGCGCTTTTGATCAATAAAATCAGGTAGAATATCATCTTTTAATGCATTAAAAGGATTCTGATCCCGAAAGAAGAAAGTTTCATTATTAGTGCAAATATCAATAATTTTAGCTTTTACCTCTTGATCGTGTCCCGATTTAATATGCTCAATCAAAGTATCTTCTGAGCTTAAGTTAAGCTCTCTAATTATTTTATCAATTCTACTGTCGAGCCTATAGTAGTCTCTCTCGCCATAGAAAATCCCGGTATTATCAAATACAAATTTTGCGAGAATGGGATATACAGGTTTATTGTCCATAACTACGCCGCTGCTTTTTTAAGGGTTTGTATTTTTAACTCTAAGATCTCTTTACTAAAAGGTTTCATAATATATTCAAGCGCGCCTAGCTCTAGCGCTTTCATAATCTTTTCTGGTTTGTTCTCTGTGGTCATCATCATGATCGGGCTTTTGGTCAAATCATTTTCTTGATTGAATTCAAGAAAACTAAGCCCGTCCATCACTGGCATGTTCCAGTCCAATAGAATCAAGTCAAAGATGTCGTCCTGTGAGATCATATCGACCGCATCTTTGCCATTTGAGGCATGATAAGCTTCAAAGCCTAATTCTTTAATGTACTCACTCACCACCATGGCGATTGCATTTGAATCATCTACGATCAAAATTTTCATTTTTACCTCAAAGTCATTCTATTAATTGCTTTTACTATGTCAGAAGGTGTTAACTGAATATCGTAAAACCCCTTCTCGTATACCGCTTTCGGCATTCCCCATACAACACTTGAATCCTCGTCTTGAATGAGTATCCGACAATCCTTGTTTTTAAGCATTCCTGATCCATTCGCTCCGTCGTTCCCCATACCTGTTAAAATGACTCCTAGTACCTTTCCAGTGAAGTTTTCGGCCACAGACTGAAAAGTCACATCAGCAGCAGGTCTCACATAACAAACTTTTGGGTCTTGATTTAAGTTTATCTGATATTTATCATTCTTTTTTTCGATCACCATATGGAAGTCTCCAGGTGCAAGATAAGCCACTCCTGGCTCAATGATATCCCCTACGGCAGCTTCTTTAACCGTCATTTTTGATATTTGATCAAGGCCTTTTGCCAATTGAGTTGTAAATACGGGCGGCATATGCTGAACAATCAAAACTGGAATAGGTAGTTTTTCAAGATCAGAAAAAATTTTCTTTAAGACATCTGGACCACCAGTAGAACTTGCAATACATAAAATACTTGGATAAAAGTCACAAACCTGCAAAAAGTTTTTTTCTCGAACTGGGGTAGAAATAATTTTTTCTACCACTGGCTCTTTAACATTTACACCAGTCGCCCCTTTTATTCTTCCAGCGAGGGCCTTAAATCTAGGAAGTAATTCTTGTTGAATCATCTTAATGTTTTCATCAAGATTTGATCCTCCTTCGATTTTTTTCACAAAATCGTTCGCCCCTATCTCTAAGGCATGGAG
>CATLVA010000096.1 GCA_950060715.1 uncultured Oligoflexia bacterium
GACTCCTTAGGGTATTGCTTTATAAGACATACACCCTTTCCCAATTGGGTCAGTTAAATGAAGCTTTAATTGAGTTGAAAAAGCAATACCCTAAGGAGTCGTCGGCAATATTTAAACCTGCGCATAACTTCCAATACAACAAGATTGTAAAGGTTATTGATCATACAAGAGAGATCACGAACCCGACGGTTTATATTACAGAGCTAGATGAGCAAAATAGAAAGATTGCTTCTAAAAAGCTTTTTGACAAAATCATTTTTGAAACTCAGGACTAAAATATGAAACGAATGTTTTTTAAGGGCAAAAAACCTAAAAAAGAAGCTATGGATTTAGATATTACATCCCTACTGGATGTACTCGTTATCCTACTAGTTTTTCTTTTGAAGAGTTATAATGCCTCAAATTTAAAGCTTAACCTAGTAAAAGACTTAGTTATTCCAAATTCCGTGGCCAGAACCATGGGAGACCATGCCGTGATTGTACAGGTCGATAAGAATAAAAATCTATACGTGAATAATAAGCCCGTGGGCATGATCACTCGATCAGGAGAGAGTCCAGTGCTTCTAGAGGCCC
Source organism: uncultured Oligoflexia bacterium (assembly GCA_950060715.1). The sequence goes on from CATLVA010000096.1 coordinate 574, forward strand.
TTAAGTCTATCAAAGAAAATACCGATATTGCTGAAGTGAAAGCCGCAAAAAGAATTAATTTGGTATTTGATGAGCAAGTTCCTTACAACGTTATGAAGGGTGTTATGCATACTTCTGCTCTTGTTGGCTACACTGAATTCAAGTTTATCGTAAAAGGAAACTATTGAAATGAGACTAATGGCCGTTCTTCTATTCCTTCTTTCTTTAAGTGCTGTGGCTGCGCCACAGAAAAAAGTTCTTTCTCCAGAAGAGTTTGAGCAGCAACGTTGGATGCAGATTAAAAAACTTATTGAACAGGAAATGAGCACGATCAATAGAGCTCGTAGAAAATCGGTTAAGTTGCAATATAGAATGTTTGAGCTTAAATCTGAAATGATTAAGTTATACAAGGAGAAAGAAAACAAACAATTCGTTTCTCTTCGCCAAAAATATGGAAATAAGGTCTCTAGAGCCCAGATTTTTAAAAAGACCTTGTCTCTATATCATGAAGCTCACAAATATGGTTTAGCACTTTTAAAACGCTACCCGAGAACACAATATAAAGCGGCGATCTATTACACCCTTGCCCTTAATTCTAGGGATTTTGCGTATGATAACAAACAACTTGGATATCTTCGTCTTGCTATCGACAACTCAAAGGGACAAAGCCAAGTTAATTACCTAGCGAGAACCTCTCTAGCTGAGTACTACTATAACGAGAAAAAATGGAAATCAGCCATCTATCAATACGATATTGTACTTAAGAACCAAGATGATGAATGGTATAGCAAAAACTTACTTAACTATGGTTGGTGTAAACTTAAGAGCCACGATTTTGAAGTTGCGATTAGCAGTTTAGAGAAAAGTCACAAATTAAGTGAGGACGAATTCTACGTAGATGTGAGAGATCAGGCGATGACTGGTCTTATTAATTTCTATGTCTATGGAAAACAGATTGATCGCGGGGTGAAATTTATTGATAACAACGCAATCGACAAAGAGGAGTCCCTACTAAAGCTTGCTCAAAAAGCTTCAGGAAAAGGTTATTACGCAGAAACTGAAAAAATTATTAGAGACCTCGAAGATAGAATTGATCCTATCAAAAGAACAGAACTATACGCTGACTTGAGACTTTTTCAATTTGAAGTCTACAAGCAATATCATAAAACAGAAAAGCTTCTTGCTGTGACCAAGCTATTTCCAGCAACAAAGTTTAATGACTACCAAAGAGAAGATGCTGTAAGAAAGGTGTCTGACCTGGTTGGTGCAAAACAAGTTATTCTCAAAAAAGACTTTTCTAAGCATGACCAAGTTTATAGTAAGTCTACACTCAATGAAATTGTGACATATTTTGATATTCTCTCGGCTGTTAATCCTCCAGAAAAGGCACAGTACGAGTATTATAAAGCAGAAACCTTCTACTCTGTTCATGAGTTTAAGCCTGCGCTTGAAACCTACAAAATATCGTTAGTGGATTACGATAAGACTCCATCAGAAAAAGACCTGCGTAAACTCGATTTGGACGCGATTTTCTCATGTATTGAAAATATCAAATTCAAGAAGAAAGAAAAAGCGTTGGAACTTGAGTATGCTTACACTAAATATCTTTCCTATTGGCCAAAAGATAAAAAAGCTCAGTCTATCTATCCTAGGCTTTACGCTCTATACAGTGTTGATAAGCGTTTTGATAAAATGCAAGAATCACTTGATAAGTATATTGCAAACTTCCCAGAAGACTTAAAGAAGCAACAAGATCTATATCGTGCTCAGATTGATGTTCTTATCAAAGATAAAGAAACTCAATTGTTATCGCAAAAGATCACTCAAATGCAAAAGGGTTACCTACATTTTGCTAAGGACGAAGTTAAAAAATCAGAGACTATTCTAGCGAATATCCTATTCAATACTTTTCAAGAGCTAAATAAAGCTGGCGAACCTGAAAAAGCATTACTTGGATACCAAGGTGTTCACTTCACTGAGTACTACCCAGACTCAATTAAAGCCGAAGCGGCATTTAATATGGGTATGATCTACACAGATCTATCTGATAATAATAACGCGATCAAATGGTATCAAAAGTCATTTGAGTTCTACACAGAAAAAGAGAAGAACGAAAAGCGTATCTTTCTAGAAAAGATGGCGCTGAGAACCGCCCTCCTTCACGACTTTATTAAAGCGGCTAGATTAAATAAGTTCTTGCTTAAAAACTTTTGCGATCAAAGAGAGCAAAATGTGAAAATCTTCACCGCGGCAGTACAAAATGATCTAGCAAATGACTATATTACGAAAGTATCTAACACGATGGATAAGTATAAGCATTGTGTGAGTCAATTTCCTAATTCTCTGAAGAAAGAACTTATGACTCACTATTTTGAAAATAGACATGAAAACACTCTCCTCGACTTTATCGATGAGCATAAACTAAATGTTATTTTTCCAGACGAAGTTGCTTTCTACTACGAAAGAATGTTTTGGCAGTATTATGGAAATAATCCTGGTTGGGAAAGTAAACTGCAATACCGTCTTAAAAAGATGAACCATCCAAAAGCACAGTTGTTAACTAAAACTCTTCCAATGTATGAAAAACTACAGGAAAGGTTAAAATTCTTCAAAAGAGGAAGCATTCCTACTAACGGTGTAAAGGATCCAAATATTTTTGCGGGAAAACTGCAAGCAAGATTAGGTGCTATTCAACCGATTTTAGCGGAGGCGGACAATATCTTTGCCCAAGGTCATGGTCAAATATCTGTACTCATCTATGACGCGTTAACAGATCTAACTGATAACTTAGCTGTAGAGATGGCGCAATATGAACTAGGAATCGACGATGCTGATTTTCAAAAACAATTCAAAGCTCAGATGAACTCACTTGCTGCTAATTTTGAAGGTCAAAGAAATAATTACCGCCACCAAGCTCAAGACTTAATCGAAAAGTATGAGCTATTGGTTGTAAGAAGAAACGAAAGCCATGAAGCTTCTGACATTATCAAAATCTCAGATATTCGTCCGGAGTCTTCTCAGTTTGCGATTACTTTTGGATTGGGACTATAGAATGAAATTATTAATGATTGGGGTCATTTTTGGTTTAGTTTCTTGTGCTAGTCACAAGAACCCACGAGGTATCAAAGAAGCCAATTTAGACGGCTTAAAATACGAGTCTTTAACTCGTTATGATTCTCTACGCTTAGATCCGAATTTAAAACTGAAATCAGAACTGGCTCTTTGCCACAACGAGAATTACGACGAAGCTTTTGATAAGTTCAAAGCTAAACTAGATAAAAACCTCAATAATTATCTTTATTGGAATCAAATCAGCACTTGTTATATTCTGAAGAAGGAGTACTCCAAGGCCAAAAACTTTCTAGAGCTGGCAATGGCGCAGGCTAAAACGAATAAGCAAAAAGCTGTCGTACTTAACAATATGGGTGTAGTTTATTTGGAGAAGAAAAACTACCACGAAGCAAAAGAGGTGTTTAAAGAAGCCATTAAGTTAAATGGTAGCTCACTCACTCCTCGATTTAACCTAGTCCAAATCTATCTTCACTTTGGGATATATGAGCGAGCAGAAAAAGAGCTTGTAGTCTTACTACAAAAGGCACCGACGGATATTGATTTCTTAAACTCTCTGGCCCATGTGAAGCTAATGAAAAAGGACTACAAAACTGCTCTGATTTATTTCAATAGGATTCCTAAACAATATAGATCGAGAGATGACGTGGCCACGAACTTGGCCATGACTTATTACATGCTAGGTTTATTTGAAGATGCTAAAAAAACCTTAAGTAATGCCGATAAAAGTAACAGCTCTTATGTGAGTCGCCAGTTAGATATCACGAAGAGACTAGAAAAAGTCGACGGGAAGTAATCATGTCTAAAAACTCAACCTTACATTTAATCATTAATGAGGAAGAAGTTACTTTATCCAAGGATAAAGTAATTGTGGGGTCTGGTGAGAATTGTGACATTCAAATCAACCATGCGAGTATTTCCCATTATCATGCCCTATTAATGATCAACTCTGATGGGTCTTTAAGTGTTATAGACCTTGAAAGTGCCAATGGAACTTTTATAAACGGAGTAAAAGTTGGAACAAAGTCTAGCTTTTATGATGGTGATACGGTTACGTTTGGTAAGCTCCATTGTGATGCTGTTGAGTCAATGGCAGAAAGTCAATTTGTTCAAACAGATGCTGAAGTGCAAGTCTTTGCAGACCTTCAGGGCGATAAAGTATATGTTCCAGAAAGAACAGATGAGAATCAAGTTTTAATCGATGATGAGTACTGCGATATCGTTTTTGATGATAATGAATTCATTCCATTTCATAAAAACCCTATGGCCGGTCTTCACGTATCGGAGCAGGAATTTATTGAGACAGAGTCTCTTGAGGAAGGTTTTCATATCCTAGAGGAGACAAACCATAAATGTATCCAAGTGACGACTACACTCAATGGATCTATGCTTGATCAATTCTATTTCCCACTACAAGATGGGACTGTATTTGCAAGTCAAAGACCTAAAAAGAACACTGTCGTTGTTGATATATTAAATTCCGAAAAACCAAAACCACTTTTCAAAGTGGAAAATGGTGTCCTTCATATGGCACCGAATGAGGACTTCAATCTCAATCTAGGAAATATGAATCTCTCTGAAAATAAGGTTATCATTCTTTCAAGAGGAACATACCAGGTTTTCATTGAAGTGAACGACGCTCCTAATCACCTGCTTCCAGTTTCTTCATTCAGAAGAGAGCTTTCATTTTATAGAGATACAGCAAAGAAGTTCGCAGCAGTAATTCTACCCATGTTACTATTACTACTTGTCGACTTTAGTGTTGAAAAGAAAAAGCCATTAAAAGAGCTGTCTATCATTTATAAGAAGCCAACAAATGCGAATGTTGATGGTCAAAAAATGGCGAGTACGAACCCTAATGACACCAAGAAAAACACAGGGCATAAAGAACAGAAACAACCTGATAAAAAGATTGCTCACTCAAAGTCAGGAGCGAAAGAGCAACCAAAGAAAGCTAAAACTCAAAAAGTTGCAAAGTCGCAGTCTAAGCCGACAAAAAAGGCAAAAGCTAAGACTAAAGCCTATAGCTTTAAACTTGCAACTAACGTTAACTCGATGTTTTCTAACTCTAAATCAGTTGCAGTATCAAACTCAGATGCTCCAAGCACGGCAAAAACAACTGCCAGTGTGACGGGAAGTTTGAATACTAAAGTCGATGGAACAAGCTCTGCTCAAGTTGGTCAGATGGGTAGTGATAAAGCCGGTCGTGCGTTAGCGAGTTTTGGTTCAAAAGGACTCTCTAGTAAATCAGGACGAGACACTGCATATATTCAAACAGAAACAGTTGTCCTTGGTTCAATGGACCCAGAATTACTAAGAAAAATTCTACAACAATATCTGCCTCAATTTAGGCATTGCTATCAACAGGAACTAGCTTACAACTCTGATGATATTAAAGGGATTGTTGATCTAAACTTTGAAATCTCCCCTTCAGGTAGAGTTGCTAAAGCAAACGTAAAGGCGAAAGACTCTAGATTTTCAAATAAGGGTCTAGACTGTATGAAGAAAGTTCTTGCGATCATCGACTTCCCGAAACCAAAAGGTGGAGGACGAGTTGCGGTTAGACAACCACTTAGTTTCTTTTCTGAGCAAGAGAAAGGTTAATAGTTTGAGAAAATATGGAAGTTATTAAAGACTTAGTCACAAAAAACAATTTTTACACT
>CATLVA010000097.1 GCA_950060715.1 uncultured Oligoflexia bacterium
AAGCTACCTTGATTCTTAACTTGCACGCTCTCAATAGGCTCAAGCGTCTTAGCAATACTACGGAGAATTAGTTCGTAGATAGCGGAATTTTCTTTGAGGAGTTTTAAGTTTTTAATTGTAAGAACTTGTTTTTGAATCTCCTCTATGGCGTGGTTAAGTGAACCGCTGTTTTTGAAAACATCTGTCACGAATAAAATATCACCATCAGTAGTTTCCTGCCTAGGTTTTAGAATCATATCCAGAATTTTGAAATCATCGTCAGGGTACAGGCTTAAGTAACTCACTAATAAACGACTAACTTTGCCTTCTTTAATATCGTTACCTCTTATATCTCTTTTCTTGTCACCAAAAATATCTAGAATATCATCTTGAAACTGAAATATAATTCCTAAGCTGCTAAATGCTTTGGAAAGAAAAACAAGCTCTTGATCGGAGAGGTTGGCAATTATACCGACACCCCTAGCTAAGCCCATAAACAAGCGGCTTGTTTTGTAGCTGACACATTTTCGATAAATTTTTTCGAGATTATTTGAACCTAGGTAAGTGGGTAAAGTAAACTCTAAGCTCTGTCCATCCACTAATTGTGTCGCCGTCTGAGACAACTCTTGCAAAAGTGCTAAGTTTATAGATGAATCAAGCTCCCTATTAATGGCCAAATTTGAAGACATAGATAATAAAGCATCTCCGGCATTAATGGCTTGATTTCCACCATATTTCATCCATACAGTTTCTTGGTCTCGTCTAACAACATCTTGATCTTGAAAATCATCGTGAATTAAAGTGGCGTTATGTAGCATTTCACAGGCACTTGCCCACGGTAGAATTTGTGAAGGTGAAGTTTCTAAAGCGACAGCCAATGCATAAGCAAATTGAGGACGTAGCATTTTACCAGGTGATTGGTAGTGGTACATGAGTATGTCTTGCAATATTCCCTCAGTCTGGGTAAGGATAGTTGCTTTCTGTAGAGAATGAATATCTGTCAAAAACTGGACTTTGTTCATCACAGGACGCTATCACAACTCCTTTGCTAGGCAATCGAATATTAGTTAAACAATCCTTCGTCTCATTTTTGTCGATAGAGTATTACTTTAGTTTGGCTTAATTTACTATAATTGTGGCTTGAACTTCATTGTGAAATTGTTGCCAAATTGAGCGTCCCGAAAACACCTCTCTTACCCAAGGAAATATTTCCGAAGAGAACGACTCTGGATGCGTGAGTCTGAGCTTTCCATCTTTTTTTAACACCCTTTTGATTTCAATTAGAATCTCCTTTGTAACTGGAGCATTTTCCAGATATATTTGGTCAACGGTGTGAGGCTTAAAAGGAAGCTTTTGTGCTTTTGCCGGAATCCAATTTGGAATGATATCTTGAATATACATGGTGTCCGGACGAAGAGGTTGAGGATTGATATTAATGGCATCTGCATACCTACCTTCACCTCCGATATCTACAACGATAGGCTTGTTTTCCTCTAATCTATTCTGAATAAGCTTTTGTACTAAAGCAGATGAGTCTTGTTCTTTTTTCCATCTCAATAGGTATGCATCTTCGCAGTTGAAAGCGAATGCATTCAGGCTAAATAAAATAAGAATAGAGATTAGTTTCACACCAGTTTATCGGAATAAAAGACTAAAGTGTTTAGATTCTCTTGTTTTTCTAGGGATTTAAGCCCTGATTTTTCAAGAACTTTTATTGAGACGTGATTATCTGGATGAACCCTGGCCATTACATACTCTAGACCAAGCATCTTAGCGTGACCTATGAGAAGCTCTACCAGTTCACTGGCGTAACCTTGCCCCCAGTTCACTTTATTGAACATATAGCCAATTTCAGGGGCTTCAAAATGGGTATTATTAAGCATGGCCCAACCGATGAGATCGTTTCCATTGGTAACCGCCCAAACGCCTAAATCCCCGGCACCTAGATCTATCCACTCTTTTAGTTTCACTGGAACTTCTTCGCTTGTTAGTGCTCTTTCGAAAGAAGTGTATTGCATAACCTCAGGGTCTTTGAGCATAAGACTTATCCCCTCCAAGTCTGAGGGGATAAAGCTTCGAAGTTTTAGCCTTTTACTTTCAAGTTGCAATTATTTTATCGCTTTTAGAATCTCATCGTTTGGAGTTCTTTGTTTGTAATCGATGTGGATATCTGCAAAAATTATTTTACCATCCTTAATTATATAAACTGCTGGATGGGCAATCATATGGTGCGTTTCACCTGAATCGTTTTCGATGTCGATCTTATAAGAATTCTTATATTTAGCGACTAATTCATCAGAGATCTTATTGGTGATCTTAAATTTTGAGAGTAGATCAGCGCTTGGATTTGATACAATTGGAAAGGTAATCTTATGATTGCGTTTCATTTTTTTGGCGATCATTGGTTTATCAACACTTATACCTATGAGCTTAGTTCCTTTCGGCAGTTTCGATATAAGCTCAGTTTGGATGGACTTGAGTTGAGTCATGCAATAAGGACACCACGAGCCTCGGTAAAAAACAAGAATATTTTGACCCTTACTTAAATCAACTGATTCTTCTGAAACAGTGGTAAGTTCCTTTACCGGAGAATCCTGCCCCACTTTTAAGCCTTCTTGGGCAAATAGGTTAAAACTCAACAGCATAGTAAAAATAAATAATCGCATAGAATTCCTTTTTTTATACATAGGTGCAACAGACCGCTAAATTATTACATTAAAAAAACAAATCAAATCGAAATCCATGCCCTCCCTTGGAGTCACATTTGTATGGTCCACGACTGAGACGTATTTTTCTAATACCAACTACTTTCTGAGAAATAAAAATTTTAGTTTGCTTCGTCCAATAGGGACCGAGGCTTTTAAACGCTCCTTCCCAGTCAATATTGCTGCCTGAGAAATTTAACGTTTTTAAAAAAATTGAAGCCTTTGTCTTAGTCATAGACTGTAAATCTTTTCGGCTTCCCTCGCTTTCTTCAACCCCACATTGAATAACGCTCAAAGCTAGCTGTTTTTGTTTTTCGTCTTGTTAGAAACCTTGGATAAAAGAATAGTTCCATCCCGGCGGAATCGCTTTTTCTACTTCAGTATTTAAAATGAAGGAATTGGAGTTAGGTGGAAATGTTTTATTTTTCTCAGTGGAGATAAGGAGAAGTTTATTATAAATCTCTTCTGCATGAGGTTTCTTAGCGAAGGAGAGGTTATAATTTAGGATAAAAATAGCTGTAATAATTAATTTCATCAGCTTAGTTTAAGCGTGATAGTTGGACTTGACTAGGGAACTAACTAATCGATTTTAGGGGAGTTTTTACTTAAACCTAAATGCTCAACTACTTCGTAGGGAGTAATCAAACCTACGAGATGGCGGTTATTAAATCTAGTCACGACTGGAAGCCTACTGATATTGAATCTCTTCATTTTATCCATAGCAACTAAAAGGTTTTGATCCGGATAAACATAGATCGCATTGTACTTGGTGATCTCATGTAATTTAACCGTAGGATCTTTTTTAAACTGAGTTCGTAGCTCATAGAGGTTTATAACTCCATAGAGCTGCTCTTTAAAAACAATCGGAAAACCACTAAATGGCTTTCCTTCCACTTGATTCATAGCTTCTTCAACTGTAATTGATCCTCTTAGTGTGAACACATCTCTGATCATACAGTCTTCAACACTAAGCTCGGTTAAATACTCACTATCTTTTTGATTAGGTAAATGCACCCCTTCGTATTCCGCAACCTCTTCATAGACAGAGTAAGGGCTAATGGCTTCTGCGATCCAGTAAGCTGTAATACTTGATACCATCAAAGGTAGAATCAATTCATAGTCGTGGGTCATCTCAAACAAAAGCACAAAAGCGGTAAATGGTGTTCTGATAACTGAAACTAAAAGTGAAGTCATTCCCATAAGTGCAAAAGCACCAATTTCAATATGTTCAACACCTGCTAGGGTAAGCACACTTCCAAAGGCTGAACCACCGAGCGCACCCAAGAAGAGTACCGGCATAAAAATACCACCACTTAAACCAGAGCTATATGCAGAAGCGACGAGAATACCTTTGATCACTAGAATAATAAGCAGGGAAGAAAGCCCTAAACTTATTTTCCCAGAAAGTAGTTGATTCATAAAAGCAACACCATCCCCCAAGACTACCGGGTCATAGTGAGAAGCCAGGGCTGCTAATATGATCACTCCGACTACGAATAAAAAGCCCTTACTTTCACAGGTTTTCTTTTTAAGTTCCTTAAAAGCAAGAATAGATTTCGTAAGAAGTGAACCCAGTACCGCTGCGAGTGCCCCCAAAAGAAAATAGAAGATTAAGTGCCACTCAATATGAAACTGATAATGGATAGGAAGAAAAGTTGCGTGATGATTGAGAAGTTTAAATGAGGTCACAGAAGCCACAACAGAAGTAACAATTATTGGGCCTAAGTATTTGGTTCTAAGTTCTCCTAGAATTTCTTCGATCGTAAAGATTACCGCAGCAATAGGGGTATTAAAAGCAGCCGCCAGTCCTGCAGCTGCTCCTGAGGCAACCATTACTTTCATAAGTTGTCTGTTGAGTTTAAGGTAGTGAGATACGAAATGAGCCCAGGAGGCTGATATCGTGACCATCGGTCCTTCTTTTCCAAAAGAGAGGCCGGTTCCTAAGGTCAGAACTGTTGTCAAAAATTTCCCCACTGGCATCCGCTTAGGTAGTTTTCCGCGATAGGCGACTAAAGCAAGTTTTACTTGAGGAATCCCTGAACCATTGGTGTCATTAAATACAAGCTTTGTAAGGTAATAGGAAAGGGCCGCAAATATTAAAGCTCCGAAAAAGGTGTAGAAAGTGAAGCTCTTGTTGCTACCAATTGCTTTCGTGAGCATCGAGCTTAAGTCGTGCAGAAGGGTTGCAGCAACACCAGCACCCACTCCTATCAGAACAGTCGCTAGGGCAACCCTGAATTGTTCAGATTTTGAAAACTTTTTTAAAGCTCGCATAATTATATTTCCAGATAAGCCTAACTTAACAAGAAATGAATTCTAACTCAATTGTAGCATTCGGATATGAAATTTATTCACTTCTAGTTCTTAAAAGCAGTAAGTGTTAAGATATAATTATTGTGAAACTATTTTTTTATCCATCACTTTATTTTAAACCTGGAAATATCGTACCGAGTAGGTGGTATCAATTCATTGCCCTAATTCCTTATGCCATGATGGTCACGAAAGGGAATATGATTAAAAAATATATCCTTAAATTTGAAGATCAACCGGACAGCCCGGCACAATTGCTTTTTTCGCATTGGCCGTATTCTTGGGGAATGCTGCTGTTAGGAGGACTTGTTGGAGGTTTTCTCTATTGGATATTTGGAATTAAAAACTTTGCTTCAAGGCTCAGGTGGTGTGGAGTTGAAAATCCAAATAAAGAGGATGCAAGGTTTGTCAGCATCTTTTCAAGCTTGGTCTTCTCTTTGCCGGGAATCACTATTTTAGTCTATGAGAGCCTGTACTTTGAGGATTTTAAGTCTTCAGTAAACTATCCAGGAATGGGCTGGGAGACTTTAGCTTTTCTGTTCATGTGGTGGTCAACCCATGTGCAATGGTTGGGAGTAAAATCGAGGTTTAATATTTCGGGATTTAAAGTGTTATTTAATTTCTACTTGCTGCCGTTTATATTGCAATTCATCTATATTCATCAAAAATTTTATCTAAAAACACTTAAAGATATTATTTATATGCTTACCATGTAAAGGCGTAAGTAAGAGCTAGCCAGTCAATATTTTGATCTTCCATCTTGATAAATGTGTACATTAAACCAAAATCAAAACTAGAGCCGTCTGTTGGTTTAAATCCATAAGCAACACCCAGGTTGATGGCCTGTCCGTTGTCATCAAAATTATAATTTTCATTGCCTGTGCTATCCGGATCAAAAATGGTACCCCAGAAAGAGTCCATACTGTCAGGGCTTGCCTGAACCACAGCTTTCCCGATATCAAGTCTAAAGTTCAGACCTTTTCCAACTTCAGAATTCATGTAATGAATAATACTCAAGGCCCTCACATCAATATCAAAGTCTACTGCCAAATCATCATTGTTTGATTTGAGCTCACCTTCAATTCTACTGCCCCAACTATGCTGAGTGTAACCAATTAGAGTCGAGTTGAGGGTAATATAGAGTCCCATTCCGCTTAGGCCTCTATTTTTATCCTCATTGGTGATATTAAAATTTTCTCGAAATAGATCTTCTGTCTGATCAATTTTATCGTACTCAGGCATACTTGAAATGGTGGCCCCAAATA
>CATLVA010000098.1 GCA_950060715.1 uncultured Oligoflexia bacterium
TTAACCATGGAAGAAGTAAGAAACGGCATAGAGCTACTTCTTGAAATGAACTGCATAAAACTTCAAGATAATATTTATCGCAATAATATTCTTCGCACTGACATAGGACCTATGCACGCAGAAGAGTCCGCAATAATAGGAAGGTACTGGACTGAGAAAGCTTTAAATAGATTTGAAACCTCCAACGTTGTTCCTAATCACACCGGCGAGATGGGAAACATGTGGAGCTATAGAATTATTCCCGTTGCCAAGTCAATCGAGCCTAAAATTAAAGAGAGATTATCGTTGGCTATATCTGATATTCAACGCATGATCGAAGATTGTGACGATGAACCAAGTGAGTTAAAAATTTTCGTGACGCACTACTTCAACGCAAAGGACACCCCGTAGCCAGTTTTGCAATGGATTTTGCAAGAATGGTAATTATTAGCGATGCTTCAACCTAGTTTCCTATACTGGTGCCATGAATGGTGCTCAATCGAATCTATTACTTTCTAATCAACCAATCACGGAGCTATCTCAAGCGTCTGTAGATGCCACAAGGGAGCTCGTATATATTTATGATCTATATCCACCAAAGGAATTTGAAGAACTTTGGAAAGAGGATTTTGACAGAACTCAGATTGCCGTTTCACTACAAAACTTCTGGCCTGAATTTTCAAAAATAGATTCGCCTAAAACCTACAATGATGTGTTTAAGCATTTATTTAAAGAACTAAACTTACAAAACCCAATGATTATTTCAAAGGGGGATCATTTTGTTTTCCTCCTCTCTTATTTACAAGATAACATCGCCCCTGTGAGGGAATTAATTGTTGTGAATACCAGCTGCATGATCACTCCGAGGGCAAATTATTCCCAGTCATTTATTAATATGTATCCGGAGATAAATGCACTCAAGTTTAAACTTTTTGCGGTTTGTGATAAACTCAATGCGAAAGAGAGAAATGATTATAAACTGTACAGCTCAAGCGATAATATTGTGGACGAAGAAAATCTCAGTACCCTCATTCAAAAGCTGTCCAAAAAGGAAGATTAATGGATTACTCTTACGAGCGAGCTTTTTCAAGAAACCTAGGTTGGGTCAACGATATAGAACAAGAAAAAATACGAAACACTGTGGTCGGTATTCCTGGCCTTGGTGGAGTTGGTGGACATCATGTCCATGCTCTTGCGAGACTTGGTTTCTCTAAATTTAAAATTGCCGACTTTGATGATTTTGATCTTCATAATTTTAATCGCCAGATTGGCGCTAATATGGACACGATTGGAAAAACCAAAATAGAAGTCACTGAGAAGATGATCAAAAGTATTAACCCTGAAGCAGAGGTTACACTTTTTGATAAAGGAATTAATGCAGATAATGCTGAAGAGTTTCTTGCTGGAACAGACTTAATTCTAGACTCAATTGATCTCTATGTATTAGATCTTCGTGAACTTCTCTATGGTAGAGCACATGAACTTGGTATACCTGTTGTGACAGCCGCACCACTTGGTATGGGATCCTCTGTACTAGCATTCGTCCCAGGCAAGATGGGATTCAATGAATATTTTAACTTGAAAAAAGATGACGATAATTTAGTTAAAGTAGCAAAGTTTCTAGCTGGAGTCGCTCCAAGACCTCATCACCTGAGATACTTAAAGTATCGTGAATATGTGAATATCAATGAAAGAAAGGTACCATCTCTTCATGTTGGAGTTACAACATCCACCAGTGCAATTACAGCAGTCTGCTTAAAGCTAGTATTGAACAGAGGAAAAGTAATCGCTGCTCCTAGAGGTTATCATGTGGATTTCTACCTAAACAAGTGGAAGAACTTCTACATTCCCTTTGGAAATAAGAACCCTATTCAAAAAGTTATTATCTGGATCTTACTGAATAAATATTTTAAGCAGCCATAATATCATTAAAATGAGCTGAAACTTTTTCAAAGTAATGATACCAATCAGTAGCTTCTTGAGTTATAGCAAGCCCGTAAAGACCATTATCATTGGTTCTTACACGTGCACGGATTAAGATACTTCTAAACTTATGTACGGAAACACTACACTCGATGAGGTCTCCAACTTTAAAGTCATGATTAGATTTTATTTGTAATCCGTTAAGGCTAACCTTTAAAACTTGTCCTAAATTGTAATCACCTGTGGAAACGTCTTTAATTCGGCAAGTGTAATTAGAATTTACTCGAGTAAAACGTCTTTGTGGCATATTAAACAAAATCGTTCCAAAAAACTGATGAAGATCTGCATACTTTTCAGAAGAATAGATACTGACGAAAATAGCTTTTTGCCTTTCAGTAAGATTTTTCAAAAGATCTGGTTGGTTGCTAAGATAGAATGCCATCTCATCTGGCGAGATTAAGTTAAGATTTGAGCTCGCATCTTCAGTTAAAGACTCTTCAAAATACTTTAAATAGTTGAAGAGATCTTTTTTCTTATCAAAATAATAATGATTCAGTTTTCTTCCAGCAGCTGCAAAATCTAAAATTTGAAAAACTGCAGGCGCACCGTTAGCAGATTCATAGCTATCATCAAAAGCATCAATCTTTTCAAATTGAAAAACTTGTTGATAGAAAACTTCCCATTTTGGATCATGAGCAATTACGGTGTGAGTATAATTCAATTCGTTTTCAATAAAATTCCAAAGCCGCTTTAACAATGGCATTAACACATGGTTGGCTTTCGATCGATGCTCTTTTGCTATAGCAAGTGAGCCAATTTCACCAATTCGTTTCTCTGGGGACCTCAAATGCGGATACTTGTTTAAAACTGGTGTTCCAAAATCACTGTCTTGAATAAAGCTAATTCCACCAATAACCTCACCACGAAACTTCACTACAAGAATAGCTGTCGTGGGAAGTAAATGATAAGGAGTCACCTTAAAATTTGATTCTTCTTCATCACAAAATCCTTCAGCTCGGTAGCTTTCATAAAGAATTTTGAATGCAGCTTGTCTCTCTTCCCAACAATCAGCAATTTTATATTCGAAGTCGTCCTCAGTAGGAGCGAAGTCGAAATTTTTAGTGATAAGTGAACGGCATACAGAGTTAGCTCCTAACTTATGAAGTAACCCGACAGTTAAGAATTTCAGTTTTTTTCCCATGAATACTATTCGACCTTAAAGCAAAAAGCCTGAGTAAAAAGATCGATTTAATTAAAATTACGGGGACTTAGGTGTTAAGAAAAATAAAGCTCCACCCTAAAATGAAGGTGGAGCTCAATAGAATTAGTAATTGATAAGTTTTTTCATGGCCTGATATACATCTTCAACCTGAGGAAGAATAACATCTTCTAGGCCTGGATTATATGCTACGTGAACATCTTTAGAAGCCACTCTTAAGATTGGAGCATCTAAATCTTCGAAACACTCTTCGTTAACTCTCGCAGAGATTTCACCTGCGTAACCTGAAGTTTTATGTTCTTCATGACAGATAAGAAGTCTATTTGTTTTCTTTAAAGATTCTTTAACCGCATCCATATCAAATGGAGCAATTGTTCTTGGATCAATGATCTCAATCGTTTTTCCAGTTTCTTCTTCAATTTTCTTAGCAGCTTCCACTGATTTTTGAACGAGAGCACCCCATGCAACTACCGTTGCATCTTTTCCAGCTTTAACGATACGAGCTTTACCAAAAGGAATCATATAGTTTTCACCTGGATCAGCAGTTCTATTATATCCTTGATAGTATAAATGCTTATGCTCTAAAAACATTACTGGATCATCTGATCTAATGGCAGTTCTTAAAAGCCCTGCTGCATCTGCTGCATTTGATGGATAAACAACTCTTATACCTGGACAGTGAGTGTAAAGTGACTCACCTGATTGAGAGTGATACATCGCTCCTCCTTTCAAGTAACCACCAATTGGTACACGCACAACCATTGGACATTTAAACTCTCCACCAGAACGGTAGCGAGTTGTCGCCATCTCGTTTTTAAGTTGCATATAAGCTGTCCAGATATAGTCAAAAAATTGGATCTCGACTACAGGCTTGATTCCTCTCATGGCCATACCAATTGCACGTCCAATAATATTGGCCTCAGCAAGTGGTGAGTTGAAAACTTGTCCCTCTTTAGAAACACGCTGACAACCGGCGGTAACTTTAAAAACTCCACCTTTACCAGCAAGAGTTTCGTCATTAAGTTTATGTAGTTCAGAAAAATCAGCTACGTCTTCTCCAAAGATTCTCATTATTGGATTGTTTTTAATTTCGTTTTTTAAAACAGCATTGATTGCACCGGCCATTGGAATATCTGGCTTTCCAGAAAATTCACCCTCAGTCGCAAAATCATCACCAGTAGGATCTACATCTTCCGAATAGAGGTGATCCATATAAGTATCAGGAGATGGCCATTCAGTGTCGATAGCTTCTTTCATCGCCTGCTTAACTTCACCATTAACTTCAGACTCAATTGCTGCTTTTTCTTCTTCAGTTAAAATTCCAGCTTTTAATAAGAACTCTGGGTAAGTTCTTAATGTATCGATCGCTGCTTCTTGCTCAAGTTCAGATTGAGTTCTATAAAATTTATGATCATCTGAAAGAGAGTGAGAATATGGACGCGTAACATGAGCATGAACTAGAACTGGTCCCTTCCCTGCACGAAGATGTTTTTCAGCTTTCTTGAAAGTATCGTATGAATCGATAGGACAAGTTCCATCACATTCAAAAACAGTAAGTCCAGGAATGTCTGACAAACATTTTGAGATACTTCCACCCGGTGTTTGAACGAAAGTTGGAACTGAAATAGCGAACCCATTATCTTCCACACAGAAAAGAACTGGAAGCTTATTTACACATGCGGTAGTCATTGCTTCCCAAAACTCACCTTGAGAAGTTGTCCCATCACCAGTTGAAACCCAAACGATTTCATCTTTGTGATATTTGTGACCATGATCTACACCGTCTTTACTCATTTTATCAAAGAACTTTCCAGCTTCCGCAACACCCACAGCTTGTAAAAACTGAGTACCGGTACAGCTTGATCTTGAAACAATATTTAATTTTTTATTGGCAAAGTGAGATGGCATCTGACGACCGTGTGTTGCTGTATCGCCAATATTACCGTTAGCTTGGCATAACATTTCATATGGAGTTACCCCAAGTCCTAAGCAAAGTGCTCTATCTCTATAATAGGTAAGAAAATAATCGTAGCTTGGTTTTAAAACTTTAGCTGCTGCAGAAAGAACGCCCTCATGACCTGCACCACTGATTTGAAAAAATGCTTTTGATTGTTTTTTCATTGTGATCTCTGCATCATCTACCTTTCTAGAAAGATAAGAGTTACGATACATGCCTAAAAGATCATCTTTTGAAAGCTTATGTTTTTCAATCAATTCGAGTTTAGCTTTAAACGCTTTTTGTGCTTTAGTAACACCGTGAGTTTGTTCCGTTGCCATTCTTGATTTCCTTTTGCTAATTTGGCGATCAATCTACCGAAATCATATGACTTTGCCTAGGTGAGTCGCAATATTTTAACTCACCTAAGCTATTGAAATAACGAAACTATTTTATGACACTTTCAACTTTTATTGGTTTTTCAACTTTTATCCCGAGCCCCTCTAGTCCAAGCTTTAGGTCACTTGGTCTAATTGAGGTACCAGAATCTACACAGGCCCTAATTATAAAGCCCTCATTTTTACAGGGAGAAACCTCATCTATTACATCAGCAATATCTGGAGTCACTTGAAGTTTACCAACATCAAAAGAGTTAATTTTTGGTTTGATATCTTTATCTCTATAAGCTTTTAGTTTTTTCACAAAACTTTTAACAATTATAGCTTCGGCATTTTCCAATGTTTGCAAAGCTTCAATTTTATTCTGTTCTTCTTTGAAAGGGACAAAATAAGCAAACTCTTTAACAGCCTCTTGAATCGACTTATCCTTTTTCTCAATCTCTTTAATTGATTTAAAGATAATACCTTTTTCACTATGACTTCTTAGTTGCTCAAGCACCGCTTCTTTATCTCCCCACTCAATAGGAACTCTAATATCAAAAAACTCAGAAAGTGAGCTGATTCCCAAGCTAAGAGCAGGTCCAAAAGACATCAATGGTCTTTGCTTAAACCCTTCACTATGAAGCACTTCAATATCTGCACGCTTAAAGATTCTCATCATAATTTTTTGCAGATCAAGATGCGAAATAAAACTTAATGAACCGATTTTTGAAAACTCAATACGGTATTTATATCCTAAGAACTGACCACGTTTCTCTCTAAGATCAACAATCTTTTTTCGTTCTG
>CATLVA010000099.1 GCA_950060715.1 uncultured Oligoflexia bacterium
ATCCGCTAAATTCTGCTTTGATATTTTGATTTCCCCGCGGCTTAAGTCGAACTCTGCACTACCTCTTCTAGAACCCAAAAAATTCCAACCAACTATATCGTCTATATATCCGTTGTAGTCGTCATCAATTCCATTGTTTGGAATCTCTTTTTGGTTGAGCCAAAGTTTGTTTTGAATTAAGGGATGACTTAAATCAAATCCACTATCAATGATGGCAATGATCACAGGTTTGGCCGAGTCCGGTAGGAGAGGGGGAGTCTTTGAATGACCGGATTGTTCTATATGCCACGAGGCAAAAGATTTAAGTGAAAATAGCAGTAGAACTAGCCCCTTCATGAGGTTTAACTAGCATCGAACAACCTAATTTCAAATGCTTACTGTAATAAATACTTGAATTCAGTCTAAGGTAACCGCCGTGATAAAGCTTGCAAGTTGCTCTTCTAAGTACTTAAAATCTTTAGTATTTTCAATCACGAAATCCGAAAGCTCTCGCTTCTTTTCAATATCCAACTGATGAGACAGTATGTTTTTCGCTAATTCTTCTGTATTTCCGTCTCTTTTCATCACCCGCTCAATTTGGGTGGCTGCGGACGCATAAATTAACAAGTTGATATCAATTTTATTTTGAATACCCCGCTCAAATAATAGGGGGACATCATAGATAAAATACTCGAACTTTGAATCATCATACTTTGCGAGTTCTTGATTAAATTCATTCGGTAGATGAGAGAATAAATAATTTACTATTTTCTCTTTTAAGACAGCATCGTTGAAGAAGTGAATGCGTAGCTCTTTGAAATCAATTTTTCCACCGCTTATTACTTCTGGAATCGTTTGACTGATAAACTCAATTGTCTGCGGCTTCGCATATATTTGATGTATTAACTGATCTGCATCAATTAATGGGATACCTTTAGAGCGAAAGAAGTTTGACGCACTAGACTTGCCAGTAGCAATTCCTCCAGTAAGTCCGATGGCAGGCTTTGCACAGCAAAAAATTCTGTTTGTAGAAGTTAACTTAATATAGTCTGATTTGAGCTTATGCATAACAAATTGTAGTATAGTTTTGTATAATTATACCTTGGAGAGCACCGTTATGAAAGGTCATACATATGTTTCAAATCCTGTAGACGAAAAAGGCTATGTTGAGTGGTCTAATGTTGAAGTAGATACTTGGGGAAAACTTGTTAATCGCCAAAAAGAGATAATCAAAGGGCGTGCATGTGACGAGTTTATTCAAGGGATTGATATTTTAAATTTTAAAGAATCTGAAATTCCTCAAATTCCGGATATAAATGCAAAGCTTGAAGAATACACGGGGTGGGGCGTAGCACCAGTGCCAGCTATTATTCAACCGAAAGAATTTTTCTCTCTGCTCGCAAATAAAAGGTTTCCAGCAGCGACTTTTATTCGCCTTCCTGAAGAGATGGACTATCTTCAAGAGCCCGATATCTTTCACGAGATTTATGGGCATACACCACTTTTAACTAATGAAGCTTATGCTAACTTTATGGAGCAATTTGGAAAGCTTGCTTTGGAAATTGAGCCAAAAGATAGGCGAAGACTATTTAGATTGTTCTGGTTCACAATTGAGTTTGGACTTATAAAAACCTCTGAAGGAATTAAAGCGTACGGTGGAGGAATCTTATCTTCAATTGGTGAGACTCAGTACTGCTTGTCTGGAGAACCAGAAATTGTTCCGTTTGACGCTCTCGAAGTTTTGAGAACTCCATATCGAATAGATATAATGCAACCTTTATATTTTTTAATTAACGACTTTGATGATTTGTTTAAAATCTTTGATAAAGACATTCCAGCTCTTCTCGAAGAGTCGAAGCGTTTAGGTGATTACCCTCCTAAATACCCACCCAAAGAAAAAGAAATTATTGATGAAGATAGTATGGGAGCAATGAAATGCTAGATAATTTAGACGAGAATTGGAAAGTCATTGAAGGAACAAAGTTAAGGAGAGTTTTTGAATTTAAAGGCTTTCTAAAAACAATGTCGTTTGTAAATGCCGTCGCTTGGGAAGCTAATACGATTATGCATCATCCTGATATGGAAGTTAGCTTCAATAAATGTGTGATTAACATTACAACTCATGATAGCGGAAATACTTTGACTGAGAAAGATTACGATCTTGCTAAAAGGATTGATCAGCTGTTTGTATGAGAGTTGTAATTTCAGATGATGGACCTGATGAGTTTGAATACGATTTTGATCAAGAAGCAGTTATCTTAGGTCGTGGTTCAAATTGTGATATAGTCCTTCAAAGTGATCATATTTCCAGAAAGCATTTAGAAATTTCTAGAAAAAACGGAATCTTCTTTATTAAAGATTTAACGTTATCTAACTGGGTTTCATATAACGATGAAAAACTGCATAAAAATGTGGAGGTTCAATACTTCGACTTTGCCCCATTACTTTTACCTGGCGGATTTTCTGTAAAAATTGAAGATGAAAATGAAGTTTCAACTCTTGGTGAAGAGGTTGAGAGGGAGAAAGAAAATTCTCGTAGTCAGAAAATTGATATTTATAAAACAAAGCTCTCAAGTGCTGCACTCTTGGAAGATCGAAAAATAAAAAGACAGCGTGAGAGGGCCGTTAAAAGAGAAGAGATGGAGCTCAAGAAGAAAGCTGAGCTTAAAAAATATTCTATTCTATTTGCAGTACTTTTAGCCGTGGGTGGATATTTCTACTTCGAAGCAGGTGGCTTTAAAGAAGAAAATACACCTAAAGTAATCGCTGATCAACCTGTTAAACCTCAACCAATTAAAAAGGTAAAACAGAAAGTCTATACTGGAGAGAAAATAGTTGAAGCTCCTGTTAAGAAAAAAGAAGAAAATAAAGTTGATTATCAAAAAATATTTTCCGATCTACAAAACAGCCAGGTAGGGTGTACGCCTCTACTTATAGAAAATTTATGTAAAACGATTCTAAATGGGAAAGGTGTTTCCGAAAAAATATACGCAGACAAAAACAAATTGATTGTTTTTAAAAATATCCGTTTAAGGTTTCAAAATATTTTCCAGGCCAACTATGACTTAATATCAAGGCTTATGAATTACGATGGAGCTTATGAATTTACAGCCGCTGAAAGTATTCTCGATAACAAAACTCTTGAAGGAATAGAAAAGGACCGTTTTCGAGAAATCATAGTATATGTCTTTATCGACACTTCTTTAGGCGATAAGCTTTCAAAAATTTTCAAAATAGATACGAGTATATACAGGAAGTATTCAACCAGAGACTGGGAATTTGCAGTTAATGAGTTGAAGACAAAACAGCGATTGAGATATTTTAATAAGAATTTTAAAAAATATATTGAATTAGTTCACGAGGTAAAATGAAATACGATGTAGTGATAATTGGGGCCGGTTCTGGAGGACTTTCAGCGAGGCGAGAAGTAGCAAAGAAAACTCAAAACTACCTCGTGGTTGATGGTGGAACTTTGGGTACTACATGTGCTCGAGTTGGGTGCATGCCTTCAAAAGTATTAATCCAGGCTGCGGAAGACTTTCACCGTAGAGAAAAATTTCTAGAACAGGGAATTCACGGTGCTGAAAAACTTTCTGTTAATACCTCAGAAGTTATGAAACATGTGAGAAAACTACGTGATCGTTTTGTTCGTGGTGTAACAGGAGATATGCAGTCTTGGATGGACACTAATTTTCTAGAGGGCTATGCACGATTTAAAGATCCTCACACTCTAGTCGTTGGAGATAAAGTCATTAGTGCTGATAAAATAATTGTGGCCACCGGATCGAAGCCAAGTTATCCACCTCAATTTGAAAATTTTAAAGAATTTTGTATCGACACTGATTCTTTTTTTGAAATGGAAGAACTACCAAAGCGTTGGGCAGTCTTAGGACTGGGAGTTATCGGAATCGAATTGGGACAATCATTGCATCGCCTGGGACTCGAAGTCACGGGCATAGCTCGTAGAAGAAATATCTCTGGGATAACTGATCCTGAAGTGAATGAATATGTCAGTCGTAAACTTAGCGAAGAGATGGATCTAAATTTTGATGGCGTAAAAAGCGTAAGAAAAACTGATAGCGGATTGGTGATAACTCTAAATGATAGAGAGATAGAAGTAGACAAGGTATTGGTTACAACGGGGAGAAAGCCTTGTTGGGAAAGTGTTAATGGGCAGGTTCTAGGGGCCACCGACGGGATTCCTAAGTTTAATCCTCATACTTTCCAGTTGGTTGAATTTCCCCATATCTTTATAGCTGGCGATAATACAGGTGACTTTCAGATCCTGCATGAGGCTAGCGATGAAGGAAAGATCGCAGGCTATAATAGTGTTAATGCAATTCAATCATTTAAAAGAAGAACTCCTTTAATGATTACTTTCTGTGATCCTAATATCGCTTTTGCAGGTAAGAATTTTGAGCAATTGAAGTCAGAAGGAGTTGACTTTAAGATTGGTCAAGTCAGTTTCGAAGGACAAGGTCGGAGTATCGTTAAGCTAAAAGAGAAGGGTATCCTTCGAATCTACGGTGAAAATAAAACTGGTAAAATTCTTGGGGCCGAAATGATGGGGCCTAGTTGCGAGCACATCGCTCATCTTCTGAGTTGGGTTATTGAACAAGAATTGACTGTCGATAAGGTATTATCATTTCCTTTTTATCATCCGGTTATTGAAGAGGGGCTAAGAACTGCACTGAGGGACCTAAGATCCAATTCGGGAGTTCAATCACCCCCGCTTGAGATCTTTGCACTTAAAGAAGAGCTTTAAGAGTATCTAGCTCTTTTTTTGTGGCCTCTGGAAGGAATACTCCGCTTGATCCTGTATTTCTAAAGATGATTTCTTCCTCATAAGCGTCATAGCATTTTTTTGCCATTTTTGTTTTTTGGTAATGGTGAATGCATTGCTTTAAGTAGATATCTCCTAAAGAGAAAAACATATTTTTTCCAAATCTAAACTCGGCCATGGCCAACCAAAATAAAACTTCACCCTCTTTGGTCTTACGTGGACTACTATAATAATTTCTGGCCAGCTCACCACTCACCATCATGAGGTCGATATCATGTGAGCCATCTAAGACTGATTCTTGGTGCATTGATTTAATTTTTTTCTTGAGGTTAACTTCCTTCTGCCAAAAATTTAGTTGTTTGTTCCATTTATTGATTTCACTAATTAAATACTTAGGTAGTCGATATTGAGAATCTAGTTTATTAATAAATTCTTGCGCTTTGTTCGGAGCGTTTTGTATTTTAGTGTAGATAAGCACTGAATTGAAAATGGATTGATAAAGTCTTTTATCGAAAAGTTGTTTTTGAGGTAGCAGGGAATCATCAGATTTTGATTTAATATTATTTAAGATTATTCTTTTCGCTATTACCTTCTCATAACTTTTGAGTGCATCTTGATAGTCTCGTAAGATAAACTGGATATTGCCTCTGTTAAAAGCATCGGTCTTAAAAACTTTATCGATAAGTTTATGATTAGTGATCTGTGTCTTTAATTTATCTTTGGGAAACTGGGTGTGACATGAAAGACAAAGATACCCAATCTGATTGATCTTCATTCTCGCCATGTATTTATTATCAGAATTGAAACTTATTTTGGCTTCTTCAATTTGTTCAAGAATCGTTTCGTAGCTAGGTTCTAAAGTATTTCGATGTAATTCTTTACTATGTTTTGCTGCTAAAAAATTGCTCTCTAAATCGACCAGGTGTTTTTTAATTTCTTTTTCAAATTGAGGATCTGTAAATTTCATCTCAGAGCTAGATAAAGGAAGCAATTGCACCAAAGAATTGAGTGCTTGTTGCATCAACTGAGCGGTATTGTTTGCGTAGGCTATTGTGGCTATCAGCAGCAGGGAAAATATTAATTTCATCAATGACCTTTTTTCTTTTATTCTAATGTAGTCAGAGTATCATTCTATGATAAATATCAGGGAGTTAATATGAGTTTATGGTTTTCAGATTATAATCTTGATCAGATTAATCAACAGAATAAAAATACAATGGTTCCAAGGGAATATGGTTTTAACGGTCAATATTCATATTCATCCCTAATATAAGGATAACCTTTCAAAACCTGGCAATAAATGCCCCTGAATTGTGAACCGAATAGCTATCAACCTCCAATTCATCCCACTCTTTTATCCAGGCTCTTAGCTTCCAACCGGAAATTGTAGCATCAAATACGATCAACTTTGGACTGAATAATTTATCCAATTGTTCTGCACTTCTTTTGGTATCCACTGAAATGATCAGCCAATCAA
>CATLVA010000100.1 GCA_950060715.1 uncultured Oligoflexia bacterium
TGTAAAATTCCTGAAGCCCTATGAAATTTTAAACCATATTTTCCTTCAAGAGGTTTTCCAGAGACACTTGGATGTTCCTCTGGAGAAATACCAATACGAATATAATCAGACGTACTTGCACCAGCATAGTCGATCTCATCTTGAACTTCAGTCCCGCGTCCCATACTTACAAAAGCGTTTGCGCCAGCGATATTCATACCACCACCACCATCAATACAGATATAAGGAAGACCACCTTGAAATTCCGGAAGAGCACATCCTCTTTCCTGAGCAAGAACTGGATTAGACCTCATTACCATTCCTGTAAAAGAAGGAAGCACAAGAGAACTACTTAAACCAATAAAACCTTGAGCTATAAAATCTCTTCTCGTTTTTGGTTTTTTATGTCCGTTGTGTTGATAAGGTAAATCATTTTTTTTGTTTTCATCACTCATAAGTCCATCCTTAAAACATCGTTACATACGTACTAGATAAGATTGCCGCACAACTCATTTTTAATAATTTCTTCTTTTTTCTTTCTGCATTTGCATCGTTTACCAATTCATCCTCATCAGACAAAATAGCTTCAAGATTGGTCAGAAAGTTTTTATGATCGTTATTGTTATTAAAATCGAAATCTACAAATTTATGAGACAAACTAATTAACTCAGTGCGATTGCTCTCGGTACTGTTCAAATTGTAATCGTCTTCATTCGCATCTATATATTCGTTACAATAAGCAAATGCTAATCTTGTCGATGCAATTTGGTTAAATCCATTAAGGGTTTTAGGGTCAGTACTTGAAGGTAATTGCAATTGAATTGCTTGATACTCATCAAGAATATCTCCTTCATTAGGGGAAATTCCAGTAAGTTTTGAGTAAGTGTTATTTACTTGTAAAAAGTTTTTTATTGCAAGATCAGAAGTAGTCTGTGCAGACTTCAATGAAACTTCGCCTTTCTTCTTTTCTTTTTTGATATTGTCAGCATTATCAGGCTCAATACATGAGAACATAAGAACCATTGTTAAACTTAAACCTAGTGTTTTCATTATTATTCTCCCATGCAAGCAACAGCTGCATTGATAAATACATTCTTCATATTTCTATCTTTGTCGAATTGCTTGGCCATAGATTGAATGATTGATTTGTCTGTATCAGAAGTAGGACTTCTGTGGCATACAGTCTCAAAAACTTTTTGACTTAAACAAGTTCTAACCTGTTTAGTTTCAGCTAGCATTTTCCCAAGGTCTTTAGCCCCATTACCGTTTTGCTGGCTACCCCATCCAATATATTCATTTTGACCTGTGGTCCATAAATTGATCCAACTATCAGAAGTCGTAATTTTCCCATCTGGAAACATATTGTTAGCATTAATTTTTGGAGCAACTGGACCTACAACTTCAGCACGACCATCGATAACTACATCGTGGGCACCATACACCATTCTTCCATCAACGTAGTCATAGTAGGCAAACGCTCCACCAAGAGCATCTTGACCTGCGTGGCAACCTACACAATATGTTTTATAGGTATCACTAGATCCACCTGGAGATCTATCAACATCTCTTCTAACTCTAAAGTCAGGGATAGAAGTATCACTTAACTCGGCCATATCTTTACACAAAAAATTCTGTGCAAAGTATGCAAAAGCAGCTCTGTTAGTCCCATCTGGATAATAAGCAGCCGCAAATCCACGAGTTGAAAACATTCCTGCAATCGCCGCAGGATCGAGGGTGGTGTAAGTGTTTTGTTGAGTTTGTTTAAAATACTTTTTATTTCCGAGTGGAACTAAGCCGTTTTCAGCAGCCTCGTACATTTCATTTTTAGTTCTATTATATTTCGGAACAGTTACGTCTAGATCTTCTAGGTAGTATTTATCTCTGTTAGCACCGGTTAAAGTACCATCAAATTGATACATTATATTGTCCCAAAAAACTCTGAAGAAATCGATATCGTCTCGAGTAGCACCAATTAAAAGTGCAGTCATATCATTCAATGGAGCAAACTGAGTTCCGTCTTCATTAGTCATTGGTGTAAAAAAGTTTTTTAATGTGACATTGTAAAAACCTTCATTTGCTTCAATGATTTCTTTGGCAGCTTCACGATACTTTTTATCACGCATGTATCCTTCGTATTTATCTGCTGTATCTTTATTCGCTGTTCCACCCGTAAGAGATGAATAAAGCGTTTTCGCTTGATCACGCTCGTTGGATAAAGCTGATGTTGATACGGTGGCAAGACCAAGTACAAAGAAACCTTTCGTCATCTTTTTTATTTTCACTTCTGCCTCCAAAAAACTGTTATTCACATTCTGCAATTAAATTTGGTTGATTTTCATGATAAGACTGATTAATTGCATTATAGTCTTGTCGGTCTACACTAAAAATTAATTAAGCTTTTTCTGAGTAATTACGTAAGCTTAAGACTTGAGTTTTTTAGTGGGTGAAGTTTTCTTAACTATTTAGGAGACTGTTTTTGTGGTCACTCTGGACAAGCTAAGTTATCAAAATTAGAATATTTCACATGAACAATCTATTTTTGGCTCTCGTGCTACTTCTAGGGATTTTTGGCAGTAGAAATGCCATGTCTTACCCGCAATTTATCGGTAAAGGTTATCACGCTTGCCTTACTTGTCATTATAACCCATTTGGAAATGGTCCACTAAACGATTATGGTCGAGGGGTTGCAGCAACAGGTCTGGCCGGAAGGTTTATGATTCCTGAAAGTGTAAGTGACGATATCCTTGGACAGAGATCTAGTTTAATTTTTGGAAAACCAGACGCTCTTCCGGTTAAGCCTTCTATAGATTACAGAGGTTTATACATAAAAAGTGGTCTAGAACAAGAAGACCAACCAGATCCAAAATGGATCAATATGCAGGCTGAGCTTTCTCTTTCAGCGAACTGGGGAAAGAGAAAGGAATGGATCTTAACTGCTTCATACAACACATTAATTGCCAACAGTGGTATCACTCCAAAAGGAGATCAACCAAGATCAGGGAAACCTGCTGACAAAGATCTCTCTTACCTCCGTGAATATTATTTAGGTTATCGTGTAAACCAACAACTAGGTGTCTATCTAGGTAAGACAGATAAAGTTTTTGGGATAAGAATACCTGATCACAATATTAAAGCAAGAAGTGCCACTAGAAATAACCAATATGCTTCTGCTCCCGGTGTAATGGTTCACTACGGAACAGAAGACTACGATACTGGATTTCAAATCTTTTTAGAAGATGAAACTGAGGACACCAACGAAAAGAACACATCTGATGCCGGTAGCGGAATTGCAACAAAATTTGAATACTCCCTAAACAAACGTTGGCGAGTCGGTGTTTCTTATTTAAACGAAACAGAAAAAGAATCAGAAACCAAATATGACGCTAAATCTTTTCTCACTAAAACTAGAGTTGGTGAAGGATCAAGTATTATGTTTGAGTACGGACTCGTTGATACGGCCATTAAAAATGCTGACACGACTACTGCTCAATACATCTACCTTCAAAGTCATATGTATATGAAACGTGGTCTTTATTTTGTAACCACTTATGAAATGTATACATCAGATACTAGTGACTATAATGAGACTCATAACTTCGGACCCGGAGTGCAATGGTTTCCACTTCAAAGATTTGAGTTTAGAGCTGATCTACTCAATTCTAAAACTTACTCCTCTAACGGAGCCTCAAAAGACAGTTGGGGATTCTATGGGCAGGTACACTTATGGCTATAAGAATTCTCACCCTATTTTTAATTTTATTTAGTGCTCAAGCTTTTGCTCAAAAAGGTTCTGCAAAGAAATATCTTAGCCTCGCAGTAAAGGCTAACGCTAAAAAACAATACAGCCGTTCAAACCAGTACCTTTCTAAAATTTATAATTTCAAAAGAACTAAAAAAATCCCAGGGCAAATTCTCTATCTTTACGCTGTGAATTTGCAAAAATTGGGTAAGCATAAAAATGCTATATACTATTTCAACCAAACAATTAAAAAGCGTTTCCTTAAGTCCCATATTAAAGCATTGAAAGCGCTTAAAGCCGACGAAGTTGATGGAGATGAAATACCAAAGCTTCTAAAGGCGACCTATTTTTATATGGCCCAAAGTTATTATGTTATTTTCACATCCTCTGAAGATAAACTATATGCTGAGAGAGCTAAGAAGTTTTTTAGAATATGTGATGATGCTGGTTTTAATGATCGTTGCTCTGACTTTCTTGATAACATCAACAAAAAGCTCGATGTTAAGGAAAAGAGTAAAAGAAGCTTCGAATTTTTCCTTTATGCTGGAAGAATCATGTTCAATGATAGAGTGAAAATTAAAAATAGCACTACAGGAACTACAGCAAGTATCATCTCCAATACCGACGGACTTTGTTACGGCGCAGGTTTGAGGCTTCAAAACTATTATAAAGGATGGCAAGCCTCTGGTTGTGCTTTTTCAGGCTACGCTGGTGTCTCTGGTGAAATTGATAGCACTGCTTATAAGCAACTTGGTGTGCCTGTTGCGGGACTTTATCTTGAAGGCGGATATTTTTGGCGTACAGATAACGAGTCTACCAGGCTTGGTGTTAGTGTGCCTATTTTTTATCGTTCAGGATTATACTCTCAGCCTAGTGGCTATACTATTGAGGAAACGAAAAATACTTCTTTTGGAATCGCTATTTCAACAGGTTTTCAACTCCCGCTAGTGGAACTTGAAATCAAATTAGCTAATATGCAAGAAACTAATATGGCCATGACCAATCTTGTGTTAAATTTTTAATATGTGGTGTTTTGAAGATCTTTCGCAAATTGTAACTCTTGATAAGGCTCAGCAAAAAGATGGCCGTAAACTTGATCCAAAGGATTTGAGCCTTAGACCTAATTGTTCGATTGTCTTTAATGAAAAAGAAATCCTATGGATTGGTAATAAGCTTCATAAGCCAGATGAATATAAGAGCGCTAAAACCTTTGATCTTTCTGGACACGTACTTACTCCAGAGATTGTAGACTCGCATACTCATTTGGTTTTTGCCGGAAACAGGTCCAAAGAATATTCAATGCGCCTTAACGGGGCCGACTACCAAGCAATAGCTGATGCTGGTGGTGGAATTCTCGCCACAATGGAGAGCACGATCAGCGCTTCTGAAGAAGAGTTATTTAAACTTGGTAAAGAGCGAATCGAAAGAATCCATTCTTATGGTATTGGCACCATCGAGATCAAAAGTGGTTATGGCCTAACAGTAGAGTCAGAGAGAAAAATTTCTCATGTGATAGATCGCCTCAAAAAACATTTTGCACCTACCGTTCAGATTCTTAATACCTATCTTGCGGCTCATGCGATCCCAAAAAACTACAGCAATTCAAATGACTATATTGATAAAGTCGTTGTGCCTCTTCTCAAAGAAGTTGCAAAAGATAAGATCATCGATTTTGTCGATATATTTCATGAAGAGGGGTACTTCAATCTTGCAGATACTAAAAAATTATTTGGAATCTGCAAGGAGCTAGGCCTTAAAGTAAAGATTCATGCCGACGAATTTAATGATAATAAAGGCGCAGTAACGGCGAGCGAGTTTGGAGCCTGTAGTGCTGATCACCTTTTATGTACTGGCGAAGACGGTATTAAGGCTCTCGCCAACTCTTCTACTGTAGCCACACTACTTCCAGGAACGGCGTTTTTTCTCGGAAAGCCTTTAGCCCAGGCGAGAAAATTTTTAGACGAGGGATGTAAAGTCGCT
Organism: uncultured Oligoflexia bacterium; assembly: GCA_950060715.1. The sequence continues at coordinate 5,699 of CATLVA010000100.1, forward strand.
CTTGCATCTGACTATAACCCTGGTTCATGTCACTGTGATAACCTTTTATTAGTTTCTTCTTTAGCGGTAAAAAAACTTGAAATGAATTTATGTGAGCTATGGGCAGCAATGACACTTAATGCAGCTGCTGCACTTGATTTGCACCACCAAGGGTTTATTTCTGAAGGTGCCGCACCAAGATTTTCATTGTTTGAGTGTAATTCGGTTGATGAGATTACTTATAATTGGGGACGAAATCTGGCGAAGCCTATTCCAAAGCTTCGTTAATTTGTTTCACAAATTTTTGATCCATAAAATCGAATTCTTTTTCTGAAAATTCTATGACTTTACCTTTATGAAAAACAATTGTTGAAGGTATTCTTGAAATATTAAATTTCGAAGCAAGAGAGTTTTTTTCATCTGCCATAGATTCAAACTTTAGATCATATTTTGTTTCTATTTTTTTAATTTCTTTAAGAGCGTCTTCTGTATCATTATTGATTCCCACAACTTTTATCT
>CATLVA010000101.1 GCA_950060715.1 uncultured Oligoflexia bacterium
TATTCTCTGAAGAGTCTTTATCATAAAATTATCAATTGGTTTTTTACTGAAGCTATATTCTGTAAAGAGTGATCTAGTATTTGGATCGCAATTAGGATCACAGACTTCTATGATACCTCTAATTCTGACTGGCTTTTTTAAATCCTTCACGGGATAAGTAGGGTGAACAGCGTTCGGATCAAAAGTAGAGCGGCCGTAATAAAAAATCCCGTCTTCTTCAATGATTGTTTGCGCTCTAGAGAGCCAACCTTTTTCCCCATCGATAACTAGGACGTAACTCTTGCCATTTTTCTCCACTTTGTAAAAAGCGAGATCTAGGTCTGGTTGTAAGTCTTGCCATACATACCACAAATTTAAATCACTTAAACGATTGTACTGGTAGCCTACGATATCAGAGTACGGAATGTAGAGGGGGGTGAGAAATTCACCTTTGTCTGGGAACTCATTATTTGTTCCAATCCAACGATTGTTAATGACTTTGTTGTAAAAGTTAAGATCAAGGCTTCGGCCTTTCTGCTCTTTGAAGACAACAATATGCTTTGAGTAGATTTTTGCAACCTCAACATGGGTAGAAGAGTAGATAAAACCAGTTGGCCAATCATTCCTACTGCCATAGTCGTAGTCAAAATATTGATAGGATAATGAGCTACTGCTGTGCTTATTATTAAATGCGGTAGAAATGAGTTCTACTGCAGCTTCAAAAGCCTTTTTCTCAGCTTCTTCATCTGTCAGAAAAAGATTTTTTAATCTCCAAGAGTTAATATAACTCATTAACCGCAGATCGACGATCTCTGTGTTTATTCTATCGAGAGTCGATAATATATCTGGAGTATTGCCTTTTAGAAGTTCTTTTACTACAAAAAGCATAGGAGACTCTAGGTTAGATTCTGTGTCTCCTAACATCGCTTTAGTTGCCTTGATATAATTCATCTGGGCGGGTTGCAAACCTCGGTAAAGGTATCGATCGTTTCTTGGAAAATTAATTCCATCAATTCTTCTCGCTGGAGGCGAGTAGGTATCATACAGGTTTAGTTCTGCGCCATGGACCTGAAAGATGAAAAATAAAAGTAGAAAAGTTAACTTCATTAGCCTTTTCTCCCTACTAAAGTTAATTTATATTTTGTACCATTAATTGTTTTTCTAAACTTACTGATAGTGCTCAAAGGAGATTCTTCTCCGATACCCTGCGAGTTTTTTAGAGATTGATCTAATCCACGTCTTGAGAAAAATTGAAATTGATCAAGCAATCCCGAGATCTCTTCTGGTTCTTCATCAACCGGGTGAAGCACTAACACTCCGATCAGGGTTGCTACAAGATTTTTATTAGGAGCAAGTTTTTGATTTCCAATCAGAACATTTTGTCCATTAAAATTATGAGTTCCTCTTGTCCAGCGACAGTGAACAATCGTTCCGTTTTGATCTGGCTTTAAGCAATTAGAGTTTCTTCTTTTAACTTTTCCATCAAAAGCTAAGACATAAGTTTTACCGCCAAAACTTGTTTTATAAAAAGCATATTCAATAGGAGCATGCTTTTGAACACCGTATTGATCGATTCCCACTCTATTTCTAAGCTTGTCAGGATAGTCATACCTTTTTCTTAAATGAATTCCGGCTAGTTCATCAGCGGCGATATAACCAGGTGTAACAAATTCTCCAGCATCACCCCAAATTCCCCATTGGTTATTTAGGATTCCATTATAATAACTAAGATCAATTGATCTTTGATCGTTTAAAACCAAAATGCTATCTCCATAAATCGCAGCGTTTTGTGGGTATACTGTGGAGAAAACAACATCTGAAGGGAAGTCTTCGTAACGGCCAGAGGTGTAGTTAATCAAACGTTGTGTTTTAGACTGGTTCGATTCATAGGCAAACTGCTCATCAAGAAGACTTTTTGCAATAAGCTGTGCTTGCTCAAAAGAAAAAATCGGTTGTGATTTTTTGATTCTCTCAATAGCATCACCAAGAGTTTCAGAAGAAGAGATTTTTTTCGTTTCTAATTGATGGCACTTTTTTGATCTCGGATTGTATGTTTGAGATTTATCCGCCCAATTCTTACAAAATGAAGTCCGCATGATAGCAATTTTGTCGTCCTCGTAAGGGGAGTACCAAAACTTATCTTGTAGGATCAGTGAAATTACACTGAACTCCAGAGTCTCTATAAAAGTAGTCGAATCGCCGTAAAAAGCTGAAAGTGCTTCATTTAGCCCAAAAAGCTCTGCTTCCTGGCCTCTAAATCGGTATTCCATATCTCTTGGAAATTGCACGCCACCAATCGATTGAGAAGATATCTGCAACTCTGACAAATCTGCCTCAGCGTAGCAAAAATTCGAGAAAACGGTTAATATCAGGGCCAAATTTTTTAGCATTTAATTCTGTAACCTTCCGATTTTACAGGCTTTTATGTAGCCTTAACTCATCGAGATTATTAATGTTTGGGCACACTATACTCCAAGTGGGCACTGCAATAAATGCACTGTGTAAAGATTATTGGCACGCATAATCTCTCTGGATTTTTAGCTGTATATGCCGATAGGGGAATATGAGATTTATTTACTTCGTTTTCTCATTATTTCTTCTTTCTAATAGCTGGGGGGCCATTGATCTCGTTTTTGATATCGACTACACTCTCGTGCAAGAAGTTGAACCAGGAACTCCTAAGGCTTTAAAGCTTAAAGCTGATGGAAAGTATTATCGTGTTCACGACTGGGCAATCGAGGTATTGGATAATTTGCGCTACCAAAATGTAAACATCTCCTTTTTCTCTGGCGGAAGTGAGGCAAGAAATCTGGAGATATTAGGTCTAATAAAATTTCCCAGCGACCAGAAGAGTTTTCGAGATATCGCTAAACATATATTTTCTTTTCAACATTTAGAGGAAGTGGCGAAAGAGGGAAAGTTTGGAGAACGTTATAAAAAGAATTTAAAGCGTCTTGGTTTTGATTTGAAAAAGACTCTTTTAATTGATGACTATATTAATTTTGTTCCTAAATCTCAGCTTCGAAATCAATTATACATAGGGCGAACTTATCATTTCTTCTCTTCCTACCAAGAGGGAGTGTCTCAAATAGGGCGAGGGACTTATGAAGCCAAATACATTCCCCATTCTCAAGAGAGTTGGTTAATCGCAAAGAATAAATTGAAGTTTGTAGGAGAGTTAGTATTAGATGCCCTTGAAAAAGCTTCTGAAAGTGAATTTTTAAATTTCATCCATAGAAATAGGGCCCGCTATATTCCTTATGCTGAGATGCTGCAGGGGCGCTTTAAAAATCTCTTCCAGCAAGGCCGCTCCCTAGGCGTTTGTTTTCGTCACGCTTCAATTCTGCGTTATAAAAAAAATTAACAAAACTGCATTTTTTTAGTTCTTCAGTGTCACTCTGCCACTGCCAAAGATAAATTATTCGGGCATAAATAATTTAGTAAACAGAGTTAGAAGGAGAAGATCTAATGAAAAACATGATTATCATGCTGGCCGTATTAATGAGTTCAAATGTATTTGCAAATTATTGTGCAACAATTTATCAAGGCCAAGACCTAACTGGTGCAAGTATGGATATCGCTGAAGGTGAAGAAATCAGAAACCTAGGTGAGTTATTAATGGACCCGTACGAAGGATCAGATTGGGATAATAAAATTTCATCTGTTGTAGTTAACTCTGAATGTCGTCTTGTGACTTATCAGTATCAAAATCTTGGAAGAGACTGGGATACAAACGAGAGAATCGGTGAAAAAAGAGTTTATAAAGCTCGCGGAATTGAGGTTCGTTATATCGAAGACCTTCACGGTTTTGACAATAAAATCTCTTCTTTAAAATGTAAGTGTAGCGATATGTAATCAATTGATCGGAGTGAATGCTGTATAGTTTCACTCCGGTTTCTTTTTTTTAACTTATCGATTTAATCTCCGATAAGTTTCTATGCTCAGAGTACTCATATGCCTTCTGATTTCAATGAAGGCGTTTTCATATTCTAGTTGTGAGATCAATTGCGTAAGGTACGTTAACGGAGAATTGCCGGCAGATCTCGCTAAAAATCCCGCACTTAATTTATGGGATGAGCGCTTTGAAACTGAAAGGCTTATAGCTCAGTTAAAAACGATGCAAGCCCAAGGTCGCAAGCAATTTGTCGAAGAGCTTTTAAAGCTTGTCTCAAAAGATAAAACTTATAATCAAAATATCGCATTATTAATGACCCACCTACATGAGGATCAAGTCTTTCCTTTAAAATATCTCGAAAGTATAAGTGTGAAAAAGAGCTTTGATGACGCTAAATTTTTCTATTCACCACTGAGAAAAGAATTTACCACCCAACTCAATATTGCTCAAAATAAAATTGAAGTGATCGATGATTTTATCAAGGGTTCTAAACTAGCGCCTCAATACCGAGGTGAGTATCGGGATATTCTACTTCAATCCCAACTTACTGATGATGATATCCGCTTTGCTATTGAGCAGGGGATGAAGCTCAATAACTCTAAAAAAGACCTGAGGCAATTTGCGGACTATATCGAGTATCTGAGTAATTTAAAATCTCATCAAGTTCGTAAGGGTTTAAAAAATATCAATGATATTTATAATTATAAGTTTTCCGGGGCATTAAATATGACCCTTAAGCCTCATATCGGTTTTCTAAAGCAAATCAGAAAACTAGAGAAGTTTGAGGCCAAAAGAATTTTAGAATTAGAAGAATCTTTTAAGCTGCAACAAGAGACTTCTGCTGTCTCTGAAATTGATGACCTTATTGCCCGTCAAAAGTCTGGAGATAAGATTTATGAATCTGAAAGAGTAAGGCTTAAAAAGAAGATTAAAGATCAAGCTCTACCGCGCTCACTTAAGCGTCGAGCCGTGGCGCAGGCAAGGCATGAAAAAAATATTTTAAAGCGCATGATGAATGGCTGCAATAGCGGTGATAGTCAAAGAATTGCCGGAGCTGCCAAGAAGTTTGCCCGTTTTAAATACGCATTGGCATTAGGGGCAAATCCATTATTTTATCTTAGGGCCAACTGGGATAAAAAAGAAGAAGACCCATTTTTTTGGGAGAAATTTGGTTTTGAAGTTGGAATGGGGTTTTTCTTCACTTTTGTGGGAAATAAAATCATCACCGATACCAGTAGTACCTTTTGGGGCAAATACTTAGAAGGATATTTTAAGTTCAATGCTCTTACTGCACTAGAATCATATTCTTATGAAGCCTTATTTGGTGATAAAAGTATGATTCGCTATCTTCAAAAAATCTATCGCGGGGAAGTACCTGAAAGCCAATTAGAAAAAGAATATCGTGAATTAGTCGCTGACCCAGACTTCGAAAAAAATATCGAAGAATTACTCAGTTACCTCAAAGAGCAATCTGAAAAACAAAATACCAAGCAGTTTCTAGATAAGTATTTGAATTTATCTGAGTCTAGCAGCTTAAAAGATGATCAAAGAATCACCGCCGAAGACCTCCAATCTCCAGAGGCCAAGGAGATGATGATGGAGCTTCTCGCTGAAAGAATTTATCTGCAAAGTATGGGAAATATGCCGCTATTTCAAACTGGTAGAAAGGATTTAGATAGATTCTTTTTCTATGCAGTCAAAGACATCCCTTGGAATATAAAAGGTCTTTTACTTAACCTCGCTATCTTTGAATTAATGTGCCGTGAACCTCTCGGAAAAATTGGTTCGTGGGGGGCGATCCTAGCCATAGTTATTGGTGATCGCTATTTTGAAGGAGAGGTCAGCTACCAACTCCGCCGCGAAGCAATCAATCAATAGCTCCCGCATTTGCAATCTGTCTCAAACCACAATAAGTGCAGCGGGAGCTATCAGCCAAAGCAAATGCCAGTGGCATTTGCCTAATCCCGCATTTACAGAATTACTCAAACCACAATAAGTGCAGCGGGAGCTATCAGCCAAAGCAAATGCCAGTGGCATTTGCCTAATCCCGCTTTTATAGAATTACTCAAATCACAATAAGTGCAGCGGGAGCTATCATCCCAAGCAAATGCCAGTGGCATTTGCCTATTCCCGCTTTTACAGAATTACTCAAACCACAAATTCTTGGCAAATTAAGTGAAATTAAGCTGAGAGTCGCCAAATGGGCCTAACTATTTCGTTTGTCTAAAAAATATCAAAATAATACTAAACCTCAATACTCTAGCTCCGATAGGGCAGTTCGTGTGGAATATTCTGAA
>CATLVA010000102.1 GCA_950060715.1 uncultured Oligoflexia bacterium
CCTATTTTTGAGGCCGTAAAAAAAGAACTTTCAACTTCCAAAGTTGATCTTCGAGATTCACTGCAAGAGTTTAGATCTTCTTCAGAGATTAAACTTACCGGTGATGAGTTTGACTCGGCGGTTACGCAAATTCATACAGCAGCTTCAAATGCAGATGAACTTGAAGAGAAGATCACTCCATTTTTAAAGAATTGGACACTTAATCGAATTTCAAAAGTTGATAGAACAGTGCTTTTATTGGCCGTGAATGAGTTTCAATATTTAAATACTCCCGAGAAAGTTGTTATTAATGAGGCTGTAGAACTAGCAAAAAAATACGGAACCGAAGATTCTCCAAAATTTGTTAATGCCGTCCTAGACAACATTATAAAAAACTAAAATGGATAATAGTATTTCAATACTTTCTCAGCATATCACGCCGACAACGGCTGGGATTTTCTGGTTTACCGACTCACCTTTAGACTACAAAAGCTCTGGGGTTTACGAATTTAACTATCTTTTAGATGGCCTGGTCGTTAAAGCACTTGAAGAAAATTTTGAAAGAAATAATAAGTCTAATTACTTTTTAGGTGAAAATTTTGGGAACCCATTTTTCATTGGTCATGTCGTAGTAGAAAACAAATCCGATTTTCAAACTGTGTATTCCCACTACCATGTTGCCCAATCTTTTATCAAAGAAAATTCTACTATCTATATCTACAACAAAAGCAAAAACACTGCTACCATCAACATTCTAAAAGAACTAAAAACTAAATACCCATTAGTTGAATTTAAAAATCTCAATATCTAAGGAGAGCATATGAGAGTGATTGCATTACTAGGGACCTTACTTCTATCGACGAGTCTCTTTGCAGAAAACTGTACTTATTCTATCAAAGCAAGTGACCTTGATCTGAGCTGGAAAGCATTCAAAACCCCTTTAAAACTTGGAGTTGGAGGAAAGTTTAATCAGTTAGGAGTCAAAGATCAGTCTGCAAGTTCACTAAGAGACCTAGTTGAGGGGATAAAATTCGATATCGATACAAACTCTACAGATACCGGTAATCCAGACAGAGATAAAAAAATTGTTAAGTTCTTTTTCCAAAACATGGATGAGTCTTCCAACATCACCGGTGAAACCCTCACTTTAGCGAAAAAAGTTTTAACGGTAAGAATAAAAATGAATAAATTCAGCCGTGATATCCCGCTAAATTTTACGAAAACGGATAATTCTTTTGAAGCGAAAGGTGTGATTGACGTTTTTGACTTTGGACTAAATAAGTCTTTAGCAGGTATTAATAAAGCTTGCGAAGCCCTTCACGAAGGGAAAACTTGGAGCGACGTAGAAGTTGTTCTTAGTGCTAAGTACTCTAAAAGCTGTAAGTAAGTGTAAAACTTACAGCGTTTTTTGAAGAGACGTGTATTTTTACTTAGTATCCGGTGAGAGGGAGAGAGTATGAAGATGTTAATCTATATAATAGTTTGCACTATCAGTGCGAGTGCCTTTGCGGACAATAGAGATCAATTCATAAAAGAACAGTTCTCTGGCTCCTCCCTTATTCATGAATGCCAAAATAATAAAGAGTTTCTATCTGAAAAATTCGAAGTCATTTGTGCAGACAACTTTCATCAATATGTTTCGAAAAAGCCTTCTTCATCTCGAGGGTCAAAACCACCGGCAAAAGTTAGGATTGGAGAATTCAACGCTCTTCATCCGGGTATGAACAAGACTCGCTTTAAAGACTACAAGAGAGTTGCAATGCTCATCGAGAAATTTGATATTATAGGTGTCACTGAGTTGATACCTTTAATGTCAATTGACCTTGAGAATAACGAAGACGTAATGGAGTTTATTGAAGAAGCGCCATTAATGATCTCTCACACTCAAAAAGAGATTGCATATATAAAAAAGCAACTACAGGCTTCAAACAGAGGAAAAGAAAGTAAAGAGCGTGAAATCAAGCTTCTAAACAAGAAGCTACTTGAACTAAAAGAAGACCTTGCAGATGCGGCTAGCCTCTACCGCCTACCTGGATACTTAAAGATTCTAGACGAGCTTCACAAACGTCCGGGAGGAAAAAAATGGTCATTGATTCTATCTCCAAAAGGTGAAGGTTCCGAACTAACGAGCACTCCTGAATTGGTTGGCTATTATTACCGCTCCGATTTAGTAGAGCCTCAAGATAACCAATACTGTAGAAGCTCAAATAAGACGAATAATCAGAAATCTTTTGCATGTATTGTAAATATGGATCAAATAGATCTTGGTGTAGATAAATCGAAATATTTTGCACGACGCCCATTCATGGGACAGTTTAAAGCAGGTAATTTTGAATTTATTTTACTTACCAGTCATATTCTCTACGACTCTCCAGAAGATGAATCTACCATGCGCTCTATCTTAAATGCTGCTTTTGGAGTTGATGATTACACAGAGCTTGGAACAGGACTTCGAAAAGACAATTACGCAAGGTTCGCTGAGGTGAAAATGACGTTTGAATTTATCAAGCGCTACCTTAGAAAATATTCAAAAATCAAAGATCTAATTTATCTAGGTGACTTTAACATAGAAGCTCAAAATCCTTTTTGGTCAAATATACTTCCTGATTGGAAAGGCAGTCAGGTCTTTATTGAAGAAGCGACCTCTTTAAAAGAACAATTTTGGGCACAGGATGGAACCCCCTCAGGCGGAACGTCTAGTAATTATGACCATATTATATTTAACCCAAAAGAAACGTCTGAGTGCATGAGTAGAGGAAAATTTGACGGTGCAGCTCTAAATTTTATGAAAGGCTCTGTTGGTAACTCATTAAATAGAACCTATAAAGTACGTTATAAATATAACGGAACAGGAAATATTAATATTAATACTAAAAAGTATAACTCAGTGATCGATCGGTATGTAGATCCCTACTTTGATGGACGTGAAAATATAGTCACTATAGGAAGAAAATATATCAATGTTGGAAAATATAGAAAAATCAGCCGTGGCATAGTGATTGACGAGCGAGAAACTGAAGATTATGGCGTTCTTTTCAGAGAACGAGTTGTGGACTCACAGCTTAGCTTAGATTCATTTTATTATTTCTACGAGCAGCTCATGAGTGATCACTTACCAGTTTATGTAGACTGTAAAATTTAAAAAAGAGTTAGCTTAGAGACGGTCGTTTTAAATTTCCCTTGATGATCGTCTCCATCTGCCCGCAACCATAGTCCCAATATTTTTTTGTTTTGTAATTTTATGGTTGCTCTAAATTTGCCATCTTCATCAATATCTCCAGCTTGAATAAAATTTAATTTAATATCCCGGATAGAATCAGATTTCTTTTCAAAGCCTGACTCCCTTTTGAAGTGATGAAAATCAATATCGCTAAGGCCATACTGGTCATTCAAATTAATAATTTTTATTATCCATTCAGGTAGGATTTTTTTGGTCAACCAACTGGGACGGTAATCCCCCTCGTAAATAACTCCTAGCTGAAAATATGCATCACTTTTCTCGCTACTAAGCTTGGTTACGATTTCAGTTTGTCCTTCAATTTCAATTGAACTATACGGTTTTACTTCAGGAACTTTATAAAACAACGGGGAAGCTGAATTCTCTACAGATATGACAATATTTTTCCCAACACTGACTTCATTTGGTTTGAGCTTTGAATATTTAAGCGCCAAGAACTGATCCGGGGAGGATACTGGAATGACGATTAAGGCATAAAAAAAGCCCGCATATTTGCGGGCCCACTTTTTAATATTTAAGAATTTCTTTGATCGCATCAGTAATTCGATCCTCGTTAGGAAGAACAGCTCTTTCAAGGATTCTATTGAACCCAACAGGAGTGTTGGTTGATCCAACTCTTCTAACTGGTGCATCAAGCTCTTCAAAGCAGTTTTCATTGATAAAGGCAGTTAGCTCTCCACCAAATCCACCAAAAACTTTATCTTCGTGAACAATCAAACAACGGTGAGTTTTTGCAATACTCGCTTTAATTCCTTCTTCATCTAATGGAACTAATGAACGGAGATCAACAACTTCAATATCATGTCCATCTTCAGCAAGTTTTTCAGCAGCCTTTAAACAAAAGTGAGTCGTATTTCCATAAGTTAAAATCGTTAGGTCACTTCCTTCTCTTCTTACACGGCATTTTCCAAAAGGAACTTCAAAATCATCCGGAACAACTGCCATTGCATCTTTATTATTATAAAGAGATTTTGGCTCTAGAAATAATGAAGGTCCTTCAGAGCGCATACAAGTTCTTAAGAGTCCTGCAGCATCATCTGCAAATGAAGGGCAAACAATTCTCACTCCTGGAAGACCAGCAAGATTTCCTTCAAGGTTTTGAGAGTGATATAAACCACCACCAATATAACCACCAGAAGCAAGTCTGATCGTTACGTTCGGCGCGAAGGCTCCATTACTTCTCCAATAATCATGAGAGCATTCTACGTATTGCTCCATCGCAGGCCAGAAATAATCTGCAAATTCCGCACCTTCAACAACGATACGAATATCATCTCTAAAGCGGCTCATTCCATTTGCTGTTCCTAAAATATAATCCTCAGCGATTGGCCCGTTAAAAACTCTATCAGGTCCAAACTCTTGTTGCATTCCCTTTGAAACATTAAAGATCCCACCTTTTTCTTTGTTGGCCATATCTTGCCCCCAAATAAAAGTGTTTTCATTGTGGCGAAATTCAGCTTTCAGTGTTTCATTTAAAGCAGTAATGAATTTAATTCCCTCACCTTCTTCATCATGAGTTCCATCACCATATTTGTCTGCTTCATATGCAGGAGCATATAGATGGTTAAAGATACTATCTTCAGTTGGATGTGGTGCTTTAACAGCTGCTTTATGAGCCGCCATCAATTCATCTTTACATTCAGCATCGATTTTTTCTAATTCTTTAGCAGTAAAGCCATTTTTCAATAGCACTTCTTTAAACTGAGGAAGAGGATCTTGTGCTTTAGCTTCTTCTCTTTCCTTTTCATCTCTGTACCACTCATGCTTATCAGAGTTTGAGTGATTTCCAATACGAACACAATGAGCGTGGACAATGACAGGTTCACTTTTTTCAAGAGCGTGCTTTCTAGCAGCAATCATAGCGTTCATAGAATCAAAAATATCTTTCCCATCACAATGAATGATTTGAAGATTTTTAAATCCAGAAAAATTATCAGCTACAAACTCATTGGCAGTTTGCTCATGCTTAGGTACTGAAATCCCATATCCGTTATCTTGAAAAACAAATACAACAGGAAGCTTCTCTCTAGAAGCACCGTTGATCGCCTCATAACAGTAACCTTCAGAAACCGAAGACTCACCTTGAGAAGAAAAAGAAACACCTTTGTGCTTATATCTTTGCATCCCTCTTGCAACACCTACTGCGTGAAGAGTGTGGTTACCTGTACAACTAGATACGTTGTGGATATTCCATTCTGGTTTGGCAAAATGGTTCGACATATGCCTTCCACCAGAAGCAAGGTCATCCGCTTTTGAAAGTCCGTTAAGGATTAATTCTTCAGCACTAACACCCGCTGATAAAGCTGTTAGCATATCTCTATAGTATGGAAAAAGATGATCCGTTTTTTTATCAAAAACCTGACCAATTGCTAGCTGAATACCATCATGTCCAGCGTAAGGTGCATGGTAAGACCAACCTAGTGCTTGCTTCAAGTAGTTAGGTGCTCTTTCATCAACCATTCTTCCCAGAGTTAGAAGTTTATACCAATTTTTTAAAGTTTTTTTGTCCGTTTTACCAGGCGCATGAACCTTGGCGACTTTAACTTTTGCCAGCATGAAAAATCCTTATTTTATGTATGTAAATTACTAATATTATATAAGAGGATCGAACCTAACATAAGGAGGAAAATCTGTAAATTCGCCTTCGCTTGGACTTAACTTTAGTTAATTAGTTTTTAGGTTCAATTTCAACATAGGTGGAAATTAAACGTATCATTAGCCGCGACGCAGTTACGGTAATACTATAAGGATCTCGCTCAAGAACAATATCTGGTTCAAACACCCGATAAAGCCCACGGGGTTTGAAAATTTCTTGCCCATCAATAGTTTTTGGTTCTGCATAAAAACGCATATCAGAGATCTGCTCCCTCACCCTTTCGTCGTACCAATACATCGGTCGATCGGGATGCTTATTAGACGCATTAATCTCTAGAGTTTGAGAACTCA
>CATLVA010000103.1 GCA_950060715.1 uncultured Oligoflexia bacterium
CAGTAGGTTTGTCCCTTGGAGTAACACCGCTACTATCAAGTGCAGGAAAATTTGCCATAATATTTGTCATGTTTATTGGAAGAGTTGGTCCTCTTACTTTAGCGCTTGCATTAGGGCAGAAAAATAAAGATAAAGGTAATGTTGACTACCCTGAGGGTAGAATAATGATAGGTTGATTTATGATTGTAACAGTAATTGGATTGGGAACTTTTGGAGCGAAAACGGCCACGAGACTTTTTGAAAAAGGTGCGGAAGTAATTGCGATTGATAATAAAGAAGAGTTGGTTGAAAAAATCAAAGAGAGAGTTACTCACGCCATTAAAGTCGATATCACCAACGAGAGAGCTGTTAGAGGAACGAATATTACAGATGTTGATGTCGCCATTGTTGCAATCGGGGATAATATTGAAACTAGTATTCTTGCGGTAGCACTTTTGAGAAAACTTGGGGTCGGTAAAATTATTGCCAGGGCCACAACTAATCTTCACGAGCACGTACTAAAAGAAATAGGGGCTTCAGAAATCATTCGAGTCGAAGAGGAAATGGGAGAAATTGTTGCTTCCAAAATTGTTGCCCCTCACGTTCTTCAGCGCTACAACTTTGCAGCCGGTTACTCGATTGTTGAACTGAGACTAGGGAAAAAATTCGCTGGCAGAACTTTGGTTGAGAGTCAGATCAGACAAAATTATTCATTAAATATTGTAGCTCTTCAAAAAAGAGTTCCATTTATTACTGAGGACGGGAAGTCTTCATTTAGAGTTGAAATTAATGATAGTCCACTTCCAATGGACATTATTGATGAAGATGATGTTGTTGTTTTAGTTGGTTCTGAGAAGAACTTTAATAAGTTATTTTCGGATCTAGCAGAGAGTTAATCTATGAATTTATCGTTAAAAAAGAGAATTGCATTTAGTTTTGGTGTGGCCAATATCATGGTTTTATTTATTGGATTCACAATATTTTATTTCTTGAACTCACTCAACGAGCAAATTGAAACGATTACTCAAAATACAAATCAGAACACTATTCTTTCTGAAGAGATTAGTATTTCTGCGGTTCAAATTATTAAGCTTCAAAAGAAGATTATTACTAATAGGGCCAAAGAAGATGATCTAGAGCAATTAAAAGCTTTATGTTCAGACTTTCAAGATCAACTGCAAAACTTAGATGCTCTCTATGAAAGTGTGGAAGTAAAAACCACGATTTCGAAAATGATCGGATATATAGACTCACTTCAAACAATTTTGAGCAAGGTCTCTCCTTATGATATCAGGGACAATGCTGGACAAGTGGCGATTAGTGAACTTGCGGACAAAATTCTGGAATCATTTTCTCAAATTCAAGATATCCAGTTTCATCAAAACCAAGAAAGAGATAAACAAATTAAAAAGATTGTAGGAGAGACCAGACGCTATATGCTGATTGACCTTATCATCTGCTTTTTTGCAACGATTCTCTTAAGTTTAGTCATCCCTGGTAATGTTGCCTTGCCATTTAAGAAGATTAACGATGCGGTTAGGGAGCTACAAGATTGTAACTTTGACGTATCGATCTATTACAATAAAGACGATGAGATTGGAGAGCTAGCCAAAGAGCTTAATAAGATGATCGCCAGTATGAAAAATTTCGAAGAACTGCGAACAGACAGAATTTCGGTTGAGCGTAGAAAATTTGATATCCTCGCTAATATGGTTAAGAAAAATGTTCTTATCGCTAATGCGAATGGAGAGTTAATTTACTTGAATAACCAAATGTATAATCTTCTTAATTTGGATTCTGATTCAATTCTTAATAAAAATATTGCTGACACCATTATCTCGCAAGATATTAAAGAAGCTTATGAACTTGCGATCAAACGTAGGTCTAAAATTGAAAATCATGAAATTTCAATTACCCATAAAAAGGTTGAAGAGAATGAAGAAGGCGAGACCACTGAGATCGAGGAAGAAGCATTTAGCGGTTATGCCAATGTTATTCCAATCAGGGCAAAGGAGTCCGCTTTGGATTACTATATGATGGTTCTATCAAAAGAAACGTTTGCGTAACCAAAAAACGATGCCTTTTCGATGCGTCATTGAAAATGTTGGCTAGTAAATACGCAATAATTTGTGTATCTTAGCTGTCCAATATGGATACATCAAAGATAAGAAATTTTTCAATTATTGCTCACATCGATCATGGTAAGTCGACCCTTGCCGATAGGTTGATTGAGTTGACTAACGCAATTACAGATCGTGAAAAGAAGGATCGACTTCTTGATAATATGGATCTGGAAAAAGAACGTGGGATTACTATTAAAGCCCAAACCGTAAGGTTGAAGCATATTAAAGATGGTGAGACTTACTATTTCAATCTTATCGATACCCCAGGCCATGTTGATTTTACTTACGAAGTTTCAAGATCACTTGCTTCTTGTGAAGCAGCGCTTTTAGTTGTAGATGCCTCTCAAGGTGTTGAAGCTCAGACGCTTGCCAATGTTTATATGGCACTTGAAAACGACTTAGAAATTATTCCTGTTCTAAATAAAATTGATCTTCCTCATGCAGATGCTGAAAGAGTGCGCAATGAAATTGAAGAAGTCATTGGTATTGAGGCGGCTAATGCTCCAGAAGTTTCTGCTAAGTCAGGACTTGGAGTAAGAGAACTTCTTGATGTTCTTGTTGATAGAATCCCACCTCCAACCGGGAATCCTGAAAATGATCTTCAAGCTTTAATTTTTGACTCTTGGTTTGATGCCTATCGAGGGGTTGAAATTTTAGTTAGAGTTATGGAAGGGAAAATTAAAGTTAAAGATAAAATTTATTTTAAACACTCCAATATCAGCTATGAAGTAATTAAGCTTGCGGTTCATCAGCCATTTTATACTGAAGTCGATGAGCTTGGAGCGGGTGAAGTTGGAATTATCATCTGTGGTATTAAGACTATTAGAGATATTAAAATTGGCGATACTATCGTCCATGATAAGAAAAAGACTACACCTTCACTTGCCGGATATGAAGAAGTAAAGCCAATGGTTTTCTGTGGGATATTCCCGGTGGTAAGTGATGATTATGAAGAGTTAAAAGAAGCGCTAGAAAAACTGGCCCTTAACGATTCTTCTTTTACTTATGATCCGGAAACATCTACGGCCCTTGGGTTTGGTTTTCGCTGTGGGTTCTTGGGTCTTCTGCATATGTCGATCATTCAAGAGCGCTTAGAGCGAGAGTTTGGTCTTCACCTTATCTCAACCGCACCTTCGGTTTCTTACCAAGTTAAGACAAAGACAGGTGAAGAGATGATGATTGATAACCCTGCGGAACTTCCTGATATGGGGATTATTGAGTCAATTTCTGAACCAGTTGTTGAAATATCTATTCACGTTCCAAATGAATTTGTCGGACAGATTATTACTCTTTGCCAAAAAAGAAGAGGGGTTCAGCAAGATATTAATTATATCACGAGTGAGCGAGTTCAAGTCGTTTATCTTCTACCTTTAAGTGAAATGGTTTTTGATTTTTATGATCAATTGAAATCAATTTCTAAAGGTTATGCATCTATGGATTATGAATTTAAAGAATATATGCCTTCGAAATTAGAGAAGCTGGATGTTCTTTTAAATGGTGACCCAGTTGATGCACTTTCTCTAATTTGTCACAGTTCTACTTCATATTATAAAGGTCGTGACCTGGTTGGGAAGCTTAGAAAAATTATCGATCGCCAACAGTTTGATATCGCAATTCAAGCGGCTGTTGGAAATAAAGTTATTGCCAGAGAAACAGTAAAAGCTTTACGTAAAAACGTTTTGGCTAAATGTTATGGTGGTGACGTTTCGAGAAAGAGAAAGCTTTTAGAGAAGCAAAAAGAGGGTAAGAAGAGAATGAAAATGGTTGGAAACGTGGAGATCCCTCAGGAAGCGTTCCTTGCAGTACTTAAGGTTGATGAGTAATGAATATTGTTCAAGATGAGTTTGATAAGATTCTTTCTGTTTATACATCTGACCAGTATTATGATGAGTTGAAAGCTGCCAAAGATAGTTTTATTACTCGTACTGGAAAGATTGACGAAGAGTCTGAAGAGTACGAATCTCGTATGAACAGTTTTAATCATTGGTATATTTTTGATTACGAACGTGAGGACGGAAGTCATTTCATCGACAAGTATCTTGAAAATAATTCTAATGATCTTGCATTGAGTTTAAAAAATATCAATTATTCTTTGTTTTTATTTAAAAAAATCAATTTTAGAAAGCAGATCATCATTAATGATATTCTCCATTCAGATAAGTTTGTTTTATCAAAAGAGAATGGGACTCTTCCATTGGTTGAAGATGATCTTTTTTTAGGTCGTGCTGTGAACTATAACGATCAGTGGTTTTTATTAAATGGAATCGTGACTCTTCCAAGAGAAGTTTTTTCTGTGCTTAAGAAAGAATCTAAAAAAGTTCGTAAACTTAATAACAGTGTTGAAGAGCTCGGGTTTCTTTTGAATCTGGAGAGACTTAAAAATCGCTCAATTCAATATGGGCATGTTGATTCAAGTAAGATTTTTAATTTCTAGTTTTTAACTTCGTCTAAATTTATTTTTTTCTTCGAGCTATAGAGAATATATGGAATTGCTCCAGTTATATTCGTGATCATAACCACAATAAAATAAAGATTAAAAAGGTTAGCTCCATTGGTAATACCATAAAAACCAAGGAGAGATTCAAATACGGCGTGCCCAACACCAAGGCCAGCTGGTGCTATGGGAAGAGCGATACTTATAAATCCCATTGGAAGAATAGAGGCAATCTTAAAAAAATCCAGCTCCGCGCCTTGTGCGTATGGAGCGACAAGATACCAGAAAATAACCATGGAAAAAAATTGCACTGCCAAACTGCATAGAAAAATCTCAAAGATTCTTGGTTTAAATAAAATTAATGTCTGCCAAACTCTATCAAATATCGGCATAACTTTGTTAAAAACTGGCAATGCTTGGAGCTTCTTACTGATCTTTAACGGAAGTTCGCTGAAAAAGAGATAGAATATCGCCGCTACCACAATCGCTGCAAAGATAAGTAGATTTAAATGAATAAGGTATTCAACATTTTGCGATAGTGAGACTAAAGAAGAGTAGCTAAAAAGTGAGAACATACTTCCCACAAAAACCAGCCCGATCAATCCAATAAGGCGATCCATGAAAACTCCAAGAAAAATAAAATCTTTAGGGAGGCTTCGATCCATATCACGGATATAAAATATCTTAACTAAGTCGCCGGTTACGGCTCCGGGAAGGACAGAATTAAAAAATAATCCGATCCAATTAACGATGAGAAGTTTAACTAGGGAGATCACTTCCTTCGCTTTGGTAAGAATGATGATTTTTAGCCTTAGTGCGACAAAAACTTGGTCCACAAGTATAAATAAAACAGCGGCAAGTACTCGGTAGGGATCATTTTTGATAATCTCCGTTACAAACGAGAGCTCAAGCTTTCCAGACTTAACTAGCCAAGTAATCAAAGCTACGGCAGCTAACATCTTAATTAAATTTGTCATAATTTTTTTGGCCATTTGGTCTATAATAAACAACGTGAACTTAAAAAGACAGAAGAAAAGGCCACTATGAAAGCTGCTATTATTCAAATTTGCTCAAAACTAGATCCAAATACAAATTTAGCAAAGATTTCTGAGCTTATAAATGCAGCTAAGACTGAGCAGCCTGCACTTGAAGCTGTCTTTTTACCGGAAGTTTTTTATTCAATGAGTGATGGGACGAAACCGACACCTTATTTGATTGAAGAGGGAAATGAGCATTATCAAAATATTGCAGATCTCGCTAAAAAGCATAATGTTTATCTTTTAGGTGGAAGTGCTGCGACTAAAAAAGGCTCGGGAATTGTAAATAGAAGTTATAATTTTAATCCTGCAGGGGAGCTGATTGCCCAATACGATAAGATTCATTTATTTACGATTGACCTAGCACAAGATCGAACGGTTTTAGATGAAGCTAAGGTTTACACTAAAGGTAGTGAGCTAAGTGATTTTAAAATTGGTCAGATAAATTTTTTCTAGTGGGGTCTATAGTTCTTATCGCCCCACTAATTCTTCACAGTCAGACACCATCCTTCATAAAATTTCAAGTAATTTATCATCTTTTGTATCCGTAATACCAGACGTTATTAGTCTTACCCACATTCCTGATAG